>JAFOYH010000063.1 GCA_017391465.1 Lachnospiraceae bacterium
AATTTATAATTGCCATTTTCATCTTTCCATGGTGTTAAGAAGCTTCGGCAACCCATCGGACTAAATACATTGCCTTCATAATTCTCGCGCATTTTCTTTGCGGAAATATAATCCGGATAGAGACGTTTTGAAGAACATTTCACAGCAAGCTTTGTAATATAATCATACTTTCCACCCTTTAAACAGTTATGTTCATCCAGAACATAAACAAGCTTAGGAAAGGCTGGTGTCACATACACACCTTTTTCATTCTTAATCCCCTGATAACGCTGACGTAAAATCTCCTCGATAATCATGGCATTTTCTTCAATATATTCATCTTCTGCATCCAGATTTAAGAAGATCGTTAAAAATGGTGACTGACCGTTGGTTGTCATCAATGTATTAATCTGATACTGAATGGTCTGAACACCTGAACGAAGTTCATCCTGAAGACGATTTTGAACAAGTCGCTCAATCATCTCCGCATCCAGTTCATCCCCAAACTGCTCTGTAATCTGGCGTTTAAACTTTTCATAACTGATTCTCAGATATTTTCCAAGATGCTTGATATCAACAGACTGTCCCCCATACTGACTGCTGGCAACGGCTGAAATAATCTGTGTCGTTACAATACATGCAACCTGAAAACTCTTCGGACTTTCAATCAATTTACCATACATGACTGTGCCATTATCCAACATATCTTTAATATTGATCAAACAACAATTAAAGATTGGCTGGATAAAATAATCCGCATCATGAAAATGAAGAACGCCTTCTTCATGTGCCTTGGAAATCTTTTCCGGAAGCAGCATACGTTTCGTCAAGTCCTTTGATACTTCCCCTGCAATAAGGTCTCTCTGCGTCGAAACTGCCACTGCATTCTTATTCGAGTTTTCCTCCATCACATCTTTATTACTATTCTTAATCAGACTTAAAATCGAATCGTCTGTCGTATTCGCTTTTCGAACCAATTCACGCTGATAACGATAAATGATATATGTTTTTGCCAACTCATATTTACCGTCGGCCATTAATTTCTGTTCAATAATATCCTGAATATCTTCCACTAACATACGTTTACGACGACGCGTTTCAATATATTCTACAATATCATTGACCACTTCGTCCGTTACACGTTCTTCCGGGGGAACTTCATTATTCGCTTTTTTAATCGCTGTAATTATTTTACGTCTGTCATAATTCGCTTCACGCCCGTCACGCTTTATGATAATCATTCGCAATACCCCTTCCTTAAATTTTACTCCCCATTAAATCTTACGTCATTATAGCATTACCCCCAGGAAAAAGCTAGACAGAACATTTAAAATAACGTGCCTAAAAAAATGCTCGACACAACATCTTGTATCGAACATTTTTCGCTCTAAATAAGAAACTTCGTTATTTTTTACAACGATCCCAACACTTTTTTGGCAATATCAACGGATTGCTTCGCATCTTTTGCATAAAAATCCGCACCAATCTGTTTGGCATAATCCTCAGTGAGAACGGCTCCACCGACCATAATCTTACAGTCACATCCCGCCTCACGCAGTGCTGCAATTGTTGCTTCCATATGAACGACGGTTGTTGTCATAAGTGCACTTAAACCAACCAGTTTCGCCCCTGTACGCTTCACTTCCGAAACCACTTTTTCTACCGGAACGTCTTTACCAAGATCCAAGATATCATATCCGTAGTTTTCCATGACAACTTTCACAATATTCTTGCCAATATCATGAATATCCCCTTTAACTGTTGCAATAATAACTTTTCCCTTAGAAACCGTTTCTGTATCGCCTTTGTTTTCGGCCATTATTTCTTTAATAACTTCAAAAGCTTCCTGAGCTGTTGTTGCCGCCTGAATCAACTGTGGCAAGAACAATTTTCCATTTTCAAAATCATTTCCTACCTGATCCAAAGCAGGAATAAGAATTTCATTAACGATCTCCATGGCATCCTTTGTCTTTAAAAGTTCTTTCGTTGCATCCTTTGCATACTCACGAATGCCATTGACAACCGCATAACTTAAACTCTTTGTATCTTCTGCTTTTTTTATCGGTTTAACAACTTCCGCATTTTTTTCAGCTTCCACAATCTTACTGTATTTATCCACATAATACTTAGAACCTTGATCCTGATTATATAACACATTAAAACAGTCAATGGCAGCCACCATGGCGGAAACATTCGGATTAATGATCGGAAGATCCAGCCCATGGGCCAATGCCAATGTTAAAAATGCAACATTAACCTGTTCGCGTTTTGGAAGCCCAAAAGAAATATTGGACACACCAAGAACAGTCTTTACACCCAGCTTTTCTTTCACCATCTGCATGGCTTTCAATGTTTCTGCCACTTCTTTTTGCTGAGCGGATGCCGTCAAAGTTAAGCAGTCAATATACACATCTTCTCTTGCAATTCCAAAGCTTTCTGCTTTGCGCACAATCTTTTCTGCCACAAAATAGCGTTCTTCTGCAGTTAATGGTATACCATTTTCATCCAAAGTCAATCCAACCACAGCCGCACCATATTTTTTTACCAATGGAAGAATCTTTTCAAGAACTTCATCTTCACCATTCACCGAATTTACGATAGGCTTTCCATTATAAATACGAAGCCCTGCCTCAATAGCCATCGGATTCGACGAATCAATCTGAAGCGGAACATCTAAAATCCCCTGAAGTTCTTTAATGACTTCCACCATAAGTCCGACTTCATCTATTTTAGGCAGACCCACATTCACATCCAAAATATGTGCGCCTGCTTCCACCTGTGCAATGCCCTGAGCCAAAATATAACCCATATTATGATTTAAAAGTGCTTCTTTAAATAACTTTTTACCAGTTGGATTAATACGTTCCCCAATGATTCGAACACCATCAATCTCCACAACCTGAGTACTGCTGCACACTGCTGCACGATGCACATACTCCGGTCGATTTACTGACTTTCCTTCCAGATGACGACGTTCCACCATCTGTTTCATCTCATAGATATATTCCGGTGTTGTTCCGCAGCATCCGCCAATGGCATTAACGCCAAGATCCATAAATTTTTCCATCTGATGGGCAAATTGCTTCGCATTTATATCATAGCCACCCGAGTTCAAATTTGGAAGGCCTGCATTAGCCTTAATCATGATTGGCAAATATGTCCACTCCGTCATTTTTTTTGCTAACGGATAAATATCATCCGGACCTAAAGAACAATTAATACCAAGGGCATCCACGCCAAGACCGGTTAATGTCAATGTTGCTGCTTCCACAGTGACTCCTGTAAATGTACGACCATTCTTTTCAAAAGTCATCGTCGAACAGACAGGAAGGGATGTATTTTCTTTAGCCGCCAAAACCGCTGCCTTCATCTCCAGAAGATCTGTACTTGTTTCAATCACAATCAAATCTGCCCCTGCCTTTTCTCCAGCAACCATCATTTCTTTAAACATATCATAGGCGTCTTCAAACTTTAAGTTACCATTTGGCTCCATCAATTCACCAATCGGACCAACATCCAGTGCCACATAAACTTTTTTATCAAAAGCTGCTGCTGCTTTTTTTGCGTTGTAAACACCTGCGGTCACCAATTCTTCAACGGAATATGTACTGTATCCCACCTTATATCGATTCGCACTAAAGGTATTCGCATAAATCACATCAGATCCAGCTTCAATATACTGACGATGAATATCCATAACCGCATCTGCATGGGTTATATTTAACGCCTCCGGTACCTTTCCCATAGGAACGCCTGCTTTCTGGAGCATTGTCCCCATTCCACCATCTAAAAATATAACTTTATCCACAATATTTAACATCGTGTTCCTCTCTTTCTGAATAAACATCTGTCTTTGTTATTACAGAAATCACATGAATTGTTTTTTCGTTCACTTTTCAAAGCACTTATATTCGATTCATCCTTTAAATAAATATCCGGATCATAAATCCCAAGAACGGCTGTCACCGACTTACTCGGAACCATTAGACAATTTTCTGTAAGTGAAACACCAATACGTCTTGGAAGATCCAAAACCCGAACCAATTCTCTCTGGGTTTCCAATGGGAAATCCCCATATCCCGGACTAAATCGCCATGTCAGATGATATCCTTCCGACAAAACCCTTTCTTCAATCTCTTTTTCGACATAATCTGCAACTTGCTCTACGGCCTGAATACCGCAGCTATCAAGTACAACGCCGGCATCCGGCTCCGATATCATATATCTTCGAATCCATCGATCCAGTACCATGCCTGCTGTTACGCCCATAAGAACAATTTCTTTGCAGCCATTTAAGTGAGCAGCAATATCCTGTCCTTTCAAAATCAAATCTGTTCCATCTACATGAATACCCTCCGGTTCATGACATATATTAAATCGCTCATACATATATTTAGGTTCGATGATTTTCAGTGCATCTTTTTCACAACGATCGATCAACTTCTGGATCTGTGGCGTTATACCTGTATCTTTATATCCGAGATATCTTAAAATTTCTCTCTGATCTAATCTATCCATTATCATTATTTATTACAGCTCGTAAGAATATTCGAAATACTATTGGTAATACGTGTTGCAGTATCTACGTTATTCATTGTATATAAATGAATTCCACGGACATCATTATTAATCAGATCAATAATCTGTTCTGTCGCAAAAGCAATTCCCGCATCTTTTAAAGCTATCGGATCATTGGCATATTTATTGACCATTTTTGAAAATTTTACAGGAAAACTTGCACCACACATAGAAACTGTACGTTCAATCTGTGCTTTATTAATCACCGGCATAATACCCGCTTCAATCGGTACACGGATACCAGCCTTTTCTACTTTATCCATAAATGTATAGAAATTATTGTTATCAAAGAAAAGCTGAGTCACCAGATGGGTCACACCTGCATCCACCTTCTTTTTCAGATTCTCAATATCTTCATCAATACTGGACGCATCACAATGCCCCTCTGGATAACAGGCTCCGGAAATATTAAAACTGTCATCATATTTTTTAATGAATGCTGCAAGATCACTGGCATGTTCAAAATCAATCACTCCATTTTCCGGGGTGATATCTCCTCGAAGGGCCAGAATATTATGTACATTTTCTGCTTTTAATCGATCCAAAAAATCAATAATGTCCTGTTTTGTCGAACCTGCACATGTCAAATGACTGACTGGTTCAATCTGATATTCACTTTTAATCAATGACGCTATCTCACAGGTTTTATTCTTCTGCGTATCTGAACCGCCGGCACCATAAGTCACACTGATAAAATCCGGTTTTAACCCACGGAGGCCATACAATGTATTATAAATCGTATCTATGGATGTGGTTTTTTTAGGCGGAAATACTTCAAGTGAATAAACCACTTTTTTACTTTCAAATAATCGTTGAATGTTCATACTTTTCTCCTCCGATATGCGATATTATTTTTCATTATAAATGTCATCCTTATTTTTTTCAATCAAAGTATTAAATTTTTATATTTCATTGAATTGATAAAAAAATCATAGTAAAATAAAATAGTAACAACATATTTGGAGGTGTCCTATGAAATTTACAAAAATGCACGGATGTGGCAACGATTATGTTTATGTCAACTGTTTTGAAGAAACGATTGAAAATCCATCCGAAGTTGCCCGTTTTGTCAGCGACCGTCATTTTGGCATTGGCTCCGATGGAATGATCCTCATTTGTCCTTCCGAAATCGCAGATTTTCGCATGGCGATGTATAATCTGGATGGTTCTGAGGGAAAGATGTGTGGTAACGGGGTACGCTGTATTGCAAAATATGTTTACGATCATCAATTAACCGATAAAACCCGGATTTCTCTTGAAACTCTCGGCGGTATCAAGTATCTGGATTTAAATATTAAAGACGGAAAAGTAGAAACAGTGAAAGTTGATATGGGAGAACCGATTCTCACACCAGCAGACATACCTGTGAATCTTTCAGGCGATACAATCATTAATGAACCTGTAGAGGTTGAAGGATCCATCTGGAATATAACCTGCATCTCTATGGGAAATCCTCATGCCGTTGTCTTTGTCGACGATACAAAATCACTGAACCTTGAGAAAATCGGACCGGCTTTTGAAAAACACCCGATTTTTCCAGAACAGGTCAATACCGAGT
Organism: Lachnospiraceae bacterium; assembly: GCA_017391465.1. The sequence continues at coordinate 6,116 of JAFOYH010000063.1, forward strand.
TTGTCCATGTGATTGATCGTAAAACCGTAGATATGCGTGTATGGGAACGTGGTTCCGGCGAAACCTTTGCCTGTGGAACAGGTGCCTGTGCAACAGCCATGGCCTGTATCCTCAATGGAAAAACCGAAGATGAAGTTCTTGTTCATCTGGTTGGCGGTGATCTGTTGATTCAATATGATCGTAAAACAAATCATATCTTCATGACAGGTCCTGCAACCGAAGTTTTCTCAGGCGAAATTCAACTTTAATCATAAGTTAATTTATTTCTGAAATCCGCATATTGGGTTTTTCATCTTAAATTGAAAGGAATTCTATATGAAATTATCAAAGTTACTTGAACGTATGGAATACGAATGTGTCCAGGGTTCCGTTGATATTCCTATTTCTCATTTGCTGTATGACTCCCGTAATGCCTGTCCGGATGGTGTTTTTGTCTGCATCAGCGGCGCAGTCATGGATGGTCATAAATTTATTCCAGATGTAATAAAACATGGTGTTAAGGCAGTCATCGTAGAAAAAGATGTCACAGCACCGGAATATGTCACTGTGATTCGCGTAAATAATACGCGTATCGCTTTAGCCTACATGTCTGCAGCTTACTTTGGATACCCTGCAGAAGAATTAAAGACTATTGGTATTACAGGAACCAAAGGCAAAACAACAACAACCTATATGGTTCGTTCCATTTTAGAAAATTCGGGATTTAAAACCGGATTAATTGGCACCATTGAAACCATCATTGGCAAAAAGGTCATTAAGGCCAACAACACAACACCAGAATCTTACCTTGTACAACAATATTTCCGTGATATGGTCAATGCCGGATGTCAATGTGTTGTTATGGAAGTTTCTTCTCAAGGTCTCATGATGCATCGTGTGGACGGTTTTACCTTTGACTATGGTATTTTCACCAACCTTGGTCCAGATCATATTGGACCAAATGAGCATAAAGATTTGGATGATTACATTTACTGCAAATCTTTGTTGTTCCAGAAATGTCGTCACGGTATTGTCAATATCGATGATGAATATGTGAATCGTATCACTAAAGATCATACATGCGATCTCCAAACATTTGGTATGTCTGAAAATGCAGATTTTTGTGCCAAAGATATCCAGTTACTTCAGAAGCCAGGTGTCCTTGGTGTCACATATAAACTTGCTGGCCGCATGAACATGGACGTAGAAATTGATGTTCCTGGTCGTTTCAGTGTTTATAACTCACTGACAGCCATCGCAATCTGTCACAATTTTGATGTTCCAGAAGAAAATATTTTAAAGGCTCTGACTGATGTTCGTGTCAAAGGTCGTCTTGAAATCATTCCGGTATCACCGAAATTCACTTTAATGATCGATTACGCACACAACGCCATGGCCTTGGAAAGCCTCTTGAATTCTTTAAGAGAATACCATCCAAAACGCCTTGTCACTTTGTTTGGTTGCGGCGGTAACCGAGATCCGCACAGACGCTATGAGATGGGCGATGTATCCTCACATCTGTCCGATTTAACTGTTGTCACATCGGATAACCCTCGTTTTGAAGAACCTATGGATATTATCAAAGATATTATTACCGGTGTTAAACGCGGCACTGGCAAATATGTGACCATTCCAGACCGAAAAGAAGCGATTAAATACTGCATCGACAATGCCGAAGAAGGTGATGTTATCATTCTTGCCGGTAAAGGTCACGAAGATTATCAGGAAATCAAAGGCATTAAGTATCCAATGGATGAACGCGTACTCATCCAGGAGATTCTCGAAGGCCGTTAAAACCAATATTAAATCATGTTTTTAGGAGGTTATAACTATGGAATTAAAAGGATCAAGAACAGAAGCGAACTTATGGGCAGCATTTGCCGGCGAATCTCAGGCTCATACAAAATATCTCTATTATGCTTCCAAAGCAAAAAAAGATGGTTATGTACAGATTTCCAAACTTTTTGAAGAAACCGCTAAGAATGAAAAAGAACATGCAAAAATCTGGTTTAAATTATTAGGCGGCATTGGAACAACCGAAGAAAATCTTCTTCATGCTGCTGAAGGCGAAAATTATGAATGGACAGATATGTATGCAGAATTTGCTAAAGTTGCCAAAGAAGAAGGATTTGATCATATCGCATTCTTGTTTGAAGGTGTTGGCAAAATTGAAAAAGAACACGAAGAACGTTATCGCAAACTCCTTAGCAATATTGAAGGCGGTCTTGTATTCTCCCGTGAAGGCGATGCCATCTGGGAATGCTCCAACTGTGGACATATCCACATTGGACCTAATGCTCCGGAAATGTGTCCGGTATGTGCGCATCCACGTGATCACTTCCAGTTGAGAGCTACAAACTACTAATATTTATTTGAGTGTATAAATCATTAATTCAACTAAAAAAGCATGTTTCAAAGATTTTTATTCATCAATGAAACATGCTTTTTCTATTGTACATGACTCCAAATACTATTTATCTGCTACAATAACACCGTTTTCACAATCTAATGTAACAAAAACACCTGTTTTTAAAAGATTTGTTGCATTTCTTACATTCTTAAGCACTGGTATATCCAAACTTAAACCAACTGTAACCGCATGTGCATCAAGACTACAATTTTCGATGACAATACCTGTTGATGTCTTTAACTGGTCAAGCATAAAATTGTTTGTATCGAACGTTACAACAATATCGCCTTCTTCATAATTTTTCTTTAATTCTTCCACAGATTGACAGACACATAAACGACCATGAACTTTCTGTTTATTAATACCTTCTCCATTTGCAAGAATATGACCAACAACCTGAACCTTTAACATATTTGTTGTACCGGAAACCCCAACTGGAACACCTGCTGTGATGACTGTAATATCTCCCTGTTTCACATAACCGCAAGACTGCGCTGTGTCTACAGCTTTCTCAAACAATTCATCCGTCGTCTTATTCTCTTCCATCATGATTGGCTGAACACCCCAGGAAAGATTTAACTGACGATAAACACTTGGAGACATGGTACATGCCACAATCGGACATGTTGGACGGAATTTTGAAATCATACGGGCTGTTCGTCCAGATTTCGTTACTGTAATAATCGCTGAAGCATTCAAGTCCATACCTGTTGTACATGTCGCATGAGAAATTGCATTCGTAACGTCTGTAATAATTCCCGCATTAAACTGATTAAAACGATGACGATAATTAATATCTTGTTCTGTACGTTCAGCAATTTTAACCATTGTACGAACTGCTTCGACTGGATAAGCACCCGCTGCTGTTTCACCGGATAACATAATGGCACTTGTACCATCATAAATAGCATTCGCAACGTCCGTTGCTTCTGCACGGGTTGGACGTGGATTTTTCATCATGGAATCCAACATCTGTGTCGCTGTAATAACCTGTTTACCTGCCTGATATACTTTACGTATAATCTTTTTCTGTAAAACAGGCACATCTTCCATTGGAATTTCAACACCCATGTCTCCACGGGCAACCATAATACCATCAGCTACACGAATAATCTCATCAATATTCTGAACACCCTGCATATTTTCAATCTTCGCAATAATATTGATCGTATTACAATTTTTTTCTTCTAAAATTTTACGAATCTGAAGCACATCATCTGCTGTACGTGTAAATGATGCAGCAATAAAATCAAAATCATGTTCAATACCAAAGCAGATATCTTCATAATCTTTCTGACTGATAAATGGTATGGAAAGTACAGTATCCGGTACATTCACACCTTTCGAATTCGAAACAAAACCGCCATTAATAACCGTACAGATAATGTCTGTATCTGTGACTTCATCGATTTTAAGTTCAATCAAACCATCATCAATAAGGATTCTTCCTCCGACATGTACATCCTTTGGTAAATTGTTATAAGTAATTGAAGCCATTTCTTCATTTCCCATAACATCATTAATGGTTAATGTAAATTTCTGATTTGTTTTTAATTCTACTTTACCTTTTTCAAACTGTTTTAATCGAATTTCCGGACCTTTTGTATCAAGAAGTGCTGCAATTGGAAGATTCAATTCATCTCTCAAACGCTTCACACGGTTTAATTTTTCCAACTGTTCTTCGTGTGTGCCATGAGAAAAGTTAAAACGTGCCACATTCATGCCTTCAAGCATTAATTTTCTTAACACTTCTTCACTTTCAGATGCCGGACCAAGTGTACAGATAATTTTAGTCTTTCTCATTCTAATTCCTCCGTCTCTTTTATATCTTCGACTTCATGATGCGATTTTATACGTTCTTTTACATCATGAGCTAATAAATGATAAACTGTTGCAGCCAAAGGTACTCCCAAAAGCATTCCTGGAATTCCTGCAATTCCACCACCAACGGTTACCGAAGCTAATACCCACATACCCGGCAGCCCTATAGAAGATCCAACAACTTTTGGATAGATAATATTCCCCTCAACCTGTTGTAAGATTAATATAAATAAAAGAAAACCTATCGTTTTCATCGGAGCAACCGTAAAAATCATAAATGCTCCTACAATGGCGCCAAGGTAAGCACCGACAATCGGTATTAATGCAGTTGCACCAATCAAAGTACCAACCATCGGAGCGTACGGAAATCCAAAAATAAACATACCTATCGTACATAAAATACCAAGAATAACTGCCTCCACACACTGTCCCGTAATAAAGCTTGTAAAACAATCATGCGCCGTATCAAGAAAAAGATTCATACGATATGATGCTTTTTCTTTAAGATAAGCTTTTTCCATCATACGACATTGATTCTGAAGCTTTTCTTTACTTAATAAAATATAAATTGCAAAGAAAAGTGCAATTGCAATATTCACGATGGATCCAAATACACTTACGATGATAGAAACAGCAGAATTCAACACCGTACTTACACCGCTTGTCGCGTAAGTAATGACTTTGCGTGACAGTTCTTGCCAATTTACTTCAAGAGAACCGATTTCTTTTGAAATTTCAGGAAATAATTCACCATTTTGAACAACCCATTTCTGAATTTTTGAAAAATAAATCGGAATCTCCTGTCCAATAACCACAAAGGCATTGACTAATTCCGGTAAAACAAGACGCACAACAAAAAAAAGAATAGCCAACATCAAAAATATGGATAAAAACAGGCAAACGGGTCTTTTCGCTTTCATAACCCTTTGACTTTCAGAATCCGGATACCAATAATCCTCCATCTTTTTCATAATAATATTAATCGCATAGGCCATAATTGCGCCTAAAATCAATGGAAAAGAAATCGTAAATAAGTGATCTGCCAATAAAACAATAGATTTTACATTTAAAACAATCCATACCGTAACTGCGATACATACAAGGTATCGAATAAATTTTTTTAAATCCCGATCGATTATTCTCACCTCCATTTTATCGATTATACTCTATTTTAGTATAAAAAAAAAGAAGTATCCATATCAATACTTCTTTTTCATGAGGCATCGGGGATTCGAACCCCGGACAACTTGATTAAAAGTCAAGTGCTCTACCGACTGAGCTAATACCCCATATCAGTTGACTATTTGTTTCCTGAAAATGCCCAGAGCCGGAATCGAACCAGCGACACAAGGATTTTCAGTCCTTTGCTCTACCGACTGAGCTATCTGGGCGTCTGAGTTGCGGGGGCAGGATTTGAACCTACGACCTTCGGGTTATGAGCCCGACGAGCTACCGAACTGCTCCACCCCGCGATATTCAACTAAAATCATGACTTCGCCATGCATGGATGGAGAAGGATTCGAACCTTCGAAGTCGTCGACAACAGATTTACAGTCTGCCCCCTTTGGCCACTCGGGAATCCATCCAAAAAAGCCGATGATCGGACTCGAACCGATAACCTGCTGATTACAAATCAGCTGCTCTGCCAATTGAGCCACGTCGGCATATTCAATTTTTCAAATACTATAAAAATGGGACCTACAGGGCTCGAACCTGTGACC
>JAFOYH010000112.1 GCA_017391465.1 Lachnospiraceae bacterium
GGAACCATAGCAATAATAACATCAAGCATGATATTTTTTGTCTTCACCGGGCTGGAAATATGAGGTGATGAAGAAACGATTAATTTACCATCCATTGTTTATTACACCTACTTTCTAAATACCTGCATTTCTAACAATGCCTTTACCAATTTTGATTGCATGAACAAGTTTTCTGTCTGCTGGACAAACGAAAGCACAGCATCCACATTCCATACAATTCATGATATTGAGTTTCTTTAATTCTTCTGCGTTACCAAGTTCTGTATAAGATTCAAGTCTTGTTGGCATAAGACCCATTGGACATGCATTAACACAACGTCCACAACGAATACAGTTTGTTGTTGGAGAAGATTTAGCATCTTTTTCATCAAATACTAAGATACCATTGTTCTGTTTAAGAATTGGGAAATCATCAGTAACTAAAGCCATACCCATCATAGGACCACCAGAGATAAGTTTTGCTGGTGTGCCTTTGTAACCGCCACAGAATTCAACGATGTCTTTGATTGGAGTACCAATTGGAACACGAACGTTCATTGGTTTTGTGATAGCGGAACCATCAACTGTCAAACGTTTTGTTGTTAATGGCATACCTGTCTTCACGTAATCAGCAAGAACTGCGATAGATGTAACGTTCATTACAACACAGCCTACGTCAGATGGAAGTTTTCCTGGAGGAACTTCACGACCTGTACACTGATCAATTAAAACTTTTTCTGCACCCTGTGGATAACGGGATGGTAATGTTTCAACTTTGAAGTTGATACCATCAATTTTAACCTGTGCAAGAAGTTCTGTCATAAGTTTGATTGCTTCCGGTTTGTTATCTTCAATACCGATAACAGCGTTTTTAACTTCGAGAAGTTTAGCAACCATCTTCATACCTTCAACAACGTTTTCAGAATCTTCAAGGATTTCACGAACGTCAGGTGTAAGGTAAGGTTCACATTCTGCAGCATTGATCAATAAGTAATCAATGTTTGCTTTTACTTCTGGTTTTGGACTAATCTTGATGTGAGTAGGGAAACCAGCACCACCGAGACCTACAAGACCAGAGTCGCGAGCAGCTTTGATTAAATCTGCATCACTTTCGATCACTGGAGGTTTGATGGATGGATCAATTGTCTGCTTTCCGTCACTCTCGATAATAACCACCTGAGCTTTTGCACCGCTCTGCATCAAGATTGAATCGATTTTAACTACCTTTCCAGACACACTAGAGTGAATTGGTGCTGAGAAAGGTGCTGTGCTGTCGCCAACGATTGTACCGACAAACACTTCGTCGCCAACTTTAACTGTAGGCGTACATGGTGCACCAATATGCTGCTGCATAACCATGGTGACCTTTGCAGGAACTGGCATGTCCACAGTTGCACAATCTTTTGTGTTCTTTCTGTGAGGCACAGCAGCTCCAGGGCTTTTCACAAATCCTAACTTACAAAGAAGTCCATCTGAATTTTTAGCCATTTGAATCCTCCTCTTTAAATTTAAACCTCAGGGAAAACCCCTCCGTTTAATGATTTAGTGTATAATATACTAAACAGTCTTGAACCTCCACCATCCCTGACTATTTAGGTATATCCAAACTATGTTCAGCCTTCATAAGGCATTAAAGTGTATCCTGCAGATTCCCCCTCAAACACAAGAATTTCCAAGATACTCTTACTATTATAATATACATTCTTCTGATTATCAACAAATATCGCCATGACTCCGTAATCTTCCATCAATTTCATACCGTCTCTTAACCCAAGAATAAATCCAGCCGTTGATAAAGCGTCACATAATGTACTGTTTTTATCAATGACTGTTACCTGCATCAGACCACTGTCCGCCGGATAACCTGTCCGTGCATCTAATATATGATGATAACGCTTTCCATCCTCTTCGAAATATTTTTCATAATCACCTGAAGTGGAAACCGATAAATCTGTTAATTCTAAGATTCCAATTAAATCTTCATGTGTACCCCTTGGGTCTCTGAGTCCTACCCGAAATACATCGCCGCCCGGTTTTGTTCCAAATACTGTTATAGAACTGCCGGCATTTAATATGCCACCCGTAACCGATTCTTGATCAATAGTCTCATAAATTCGATCAAGTGCATAACCCTTACCAATAGCTCCGAGTTCAAACAACAGATTATTCCCTTCACCATACAAGGTACCATTCTCTAAACCTAATGCAGTATAATCCACATTCTCCAGAGCCGCCTGAATCTCTTCATCCTTCGGATGTCTCTGTTCTTCTGTACCAATGCCCCAGAGTTCGGATACAGAAAGAACCGTCGGATCAAATGCTCCTTGACTCTGAGCAGCCACATCCAGCGCAATCTGAAAAACTTTTTCATGTTCTCCCACAGAAACCTGATGTTCTTCGTTAAATATATGTACCAGTGAACCTGCATTCCTCCATGAAATCTCCGCATCTACTTCATTCAATAACCGTTCAATCGATGTCAGATCCTCCGTGAGTGCATCGCTGTCACTTCCATATAAAGTAGATGTAAAGGATGTTCCCATCGCAATCACAGTGTTCTGGATTTTCACATCTTCTGTTTCAACTTTATTACATGACACAAAAACCATCATCATAACCAGCATAATAATAGTTACAACAATCGTCTTTCTCAGCTTTCCTGTATGTATATTTCTCACCCCAAATATTTTGTACCGCTCTATTTTACACCGTTATGCTTTCTTTTTCAAGCAACATTGTTACTTTTTTCACTGAAGTCTTTTTTTGTTCGAAAAAAAATACAACCTTATTGATAAAATAGAACACAAAAGTGTATAATCTTAACATAACAACAAAAGGAAAGGACTGTGAATATTTATGAATCCTACATTTGAAAAACTGACGCCATGGCTTGACAAAGCTTATGCCTTAAATTCTGCCCTTATTTTATTCGAATGGGACGATGCAACAGAAGCCCCGGAAGCAGCAGGCGAAATGAATTCAAAAACTGTTGAAATCCTTTCAACAGAATATTATAAAACAATTATCAATGACGAAATCAAAGCGCTTTTAAAGGAACTGAGTCATATAGATGGCTTAGACGCCAAAGAAGCTTCCATCGTCAAAGAACTAAAAAAACAATACGAAGATATGGAACCTATTCCTCAAGATGAATATCAGACCTACAAGGGTCTCATTGCCCGTGCTTCTTCTATTTGGACGAAAGCGAAAAACAGTAATGATTTTGATGCTTTTTCACCAACTTTAAAAGAAATCATCGATTATCAGAAAAAATTTATCGATTACCGACTGAAAGTTTCCGGTAAAGACATCAAACCTTATGATCTTCTCTTAAATGATTTTGAAGAAGGTTTTACAACAAAAGAACTGGATGATTTCTTCGAAACCTTAAAGAAAGAAATCGTACCATTACTCCAGATGGTTGTTAAGAAACAGGATAAAATATGCAAAAACTACAATCATCTTCATTATCCGGTGGATAAACAAAAAGATTTCAATCACAGACTTGCGGAACATGTTGGTTTCGACTTCAAACGCGGTGTGATTAAGGAAAGTGCCCATCCATTTACAACGAATCTTCATAACCGTGATGTCCGTTTCACAACGCATTATTATGTCGATAACCTTGAAAGTGCAATTTTTTCCACGATTCACGAATCCGGACACGCACTTTACGAAATGCATATTTCAGATGATTTGACGGGTACTCCGGTTGGAACCGGTACATCGATGGGTATGCATGAAGGCCAATCCCGTCTCTTTGAAAACAATTTTGGACGAAGCAGGGAATTCTGGACACCGTTATTTGACACATTAAAGGAAACCTATCCAGAAAACTTATCAGATATGACACTGGATGACTTTATTCTCGGCATGAACAAATCCACACCAAGTCTGATCCGCACCGAAGCGGATGAACTGACCTATTGCCTTCATATCATGGTCCGTTACGAAATTGAAAAACAGATTTTTGATAATCAAATTTCTGTAGATGATCTTCCTGAAATCTGGAATCAAAAATATGAAGAATATTTGGGTGTTCGACCAGAAAATAATGCAGAAGGTGTTCTTCAGGATATCCACTGGGCAACCGGTGCCTTCGGCTATTTCCCATCCTACGCATTGGGAACAGCCATCGCTGCTCAGATTCAGGCACATTTAAAAACCGTTATGCCTCTGGATCAGTATCTGATGGATGGAAACTTCGAACCAATCAATACTTACCTCAAAGATCATATCCATTGTTTTGGTAAAACTAAAACAACCAACGACATTTTAAAGGACATGATGGGTGAACCATTCAATCCTCAGTATTATGTAGATTATCTGAAAAACAAATATACCACATTATATAAAGACCTCTAATATTAATAGAAGAAACATAAAAAGCGCGATCCTGATCGGACGCGCTTTTTATTAAA
>JAFOYH010000096.1 GCA_017391465.1 Lachnospiraceae bacterium
CTCTACGATAAGCGCAAAGAGAAAAGCCTGAAGAGGCGACACCTCATAAGCTTCTGCAAGAAAATCCAGGTCTGACTGCACTTCTTTTAAGAGTGACTCATCGAATTTGAAGCCTTCGGTGTAAGCAGTAACTTTGCTTCAGCAGATTTCAGAAAAATCACAACCTACAATTTTCAGAAAAGCTAATCCTACAGTTTTCAGAAATTAAGGAACCTACTGATTTCAGAAAATAAGAGTCGCCAGGTGGAGTTGAGACCTGAGTTCTGCAGTGAAATTGGAAAAAGAAAAAGGTTGTCTATCTTTAAAATTGCTTAAGGTCTAAAGACAGACAACCAATGACACAATCAAAATTAATTTCAATTGTCACTATGTGGAGCAAAATTAATGAATTATCCCGACAATCCCTCAGTCAAATGCAGATTGCGTTGACTCTCGGCATCAGCCGTGACACCGTCAGACGGTATCAGAGGATGAGCGAGAAAGAGTTTGAAGGATTGATTTCCAGCGAGGTACTTCGCAGGAAACGCAAGTTGGAAGCCTTTGAGGGCTTCATCAAGGAGTTACTGCAGGATGCCCCGTTCCTGTCCGCGGCTCAAATCTTCGACCGCCTGAAGGAAAACTTTCCGGATCTTCCGGAGGTGTCAGAAAGGACAGTCTACAACACGGTTCACCTGGTAAGAGAACGAGAAGATCTTCCCAAGACACTTGAACCAACCCGCCAGATGGCCAAGGTTCCGGATTGCGAATACGGTGAGAAGGCCCAAGTGGACTTCGGTGAGAAATGGATGCGCAACGCAAAGGGGCGGCAGATAAAGGTTCACTTCATGATCATGGTCCTGATGCGTTCACGTTATAAGTTCGTCTACCTGCAGAACGTTCCATTTACTTCAAAAACAACCGTCTACGCCCACCATCTGGCGTTCAGATACTTTGGTGGAGTTCCCAAGAAGGTGGTGTATGACCAGGATCGGAGGATGCTCGTGAACGAGAACTACGGTGACTACGTCATGACAGACGAGTTTGCAAAGTATGTGAAATCCGTCGGCTTCGAGCCGGTCTTCTGCATGCCATACGATCCCGCCAGCAAGGGTCAGTCTGAAGCCGTCGTGAAGTATGTAAAGAACAACTTCCTTGCAGGCAGGACTTACGTAAACATCGACAGCCTTAATGATGAGGCTATAGGGTGGCTTGAGAGAACTGGCAATGGAAAGGTAAATAGTAGCACCAGGCTTGTACCTGCTGAGGAGTTCAAAACTGAGCAGCAGAAGCTATTACCTTATATTGAGACAATGGAAGAGCCTGAACTGGAAGCGCGCGAGTACAGTATCCGCAAGGACAATACACTGTTGTATCACAGCAACTTCTACAGCCTTCCTTTAGGTACTTATGAAGGCCCAGGCTCCAAGGTGCTTGTGGTGAAGAATGTTGATAATAATGAACTGGAAATATATGATCCTAAGGACTTCTCCCTCATCACACGTCATCAGATAAGTCTTCTGAGAGGCAGATATATAACAAAGGAAGGGCACGCCAGCAACCGCAGCCGTGACATCCTTGAATCAGAGCAGATCCTGCGTACCTTCTTTAATGAATGGGATGATGACAGTCTGCTGTCACGCTTCCTTACGGCCTTGAAGAATGATCGTCCGAGGTACTATCGCAAGAGCATAACCTCCATGGCAACACTTCTTACAGACTACGACAAAACAACGGCTCACACTCTTCTGGAGATGTTCGCAGAGTCCAAGATATACAATGCAAATACTATGAAGGAGATAGCGGGTCAGCTGGCTGACAGGATGGAGAATCTTCCAAAAGCCAAGCCTATCAACATCGGACTATCTGCAGTTGATATCACGCCGGAGAAGAGGTCCATCAATGAATATAAGGATATAATCGGCAAAGATGAGGAGGACAAGTAATGGAGAACACATTGACTACCAGCATCGAAGACGTGCGTCTCTATGCTAAAGCCTTACGTCTTAGCCACCTGCGCAACGGATGTGCTGAGATCATCCATAAGGCCCAGATCGAGAAGCCTTCTTATATGGACTTCATAATGGCTATCCTGAAGGACGAAGTCGCAGTCCGTCAGCAGAACGACCTTCAGAGAAGAATGAAGCAGGCAAAACTTCCAAGGAACTGCGATCTGGACAACTTTGACTTCAACCACAGCGCAGGCATCACCAAGTCCCAGCTTCATCAGCTTAGAGAACTTGTCTGGCTTGACCAGATGTACAATCTCATCTTCATGGGGCCATCTGGCACAGGAAAGACCTACATGGCAGCAGGTCTTGTCAGAGATGCCGTCATGAAAGGCTACAGAGCTCAGTTCGTGACCATGGACAATCTGATAAGTGTCCTTCGGATGAAGGATGTATCATCATCTGCTATGAGTGCCTACAACGGTTATCTGAAATCGGATCTGTTTGCTGTTGATGACATCATGCTGATGCCGATGAAGAAGGAGGAAGCTGTCGCGTTCTTCAATCTTATCAACGCGCTACATGAGAAGACGTCAGTAATAATAACCACCAATAAAGCACCGACTGAGTGGGTGGAAGTTCTTCAGGATGAAGTCCTTGCAACTGCACTTCTAGATAGGCTTCTGTATCGCTGTGATGTTGTAAAACTGAGCGGATCTTCTTACAGAATGGAAAACCGGTCAGGCTTTCTTGATAATAAAAAGGAGGACAAACGATGAAACGGAAGAATAGAGAAGTACTTCGATGTGCTCTAAACGAGTACCGATACGCCAATCGTGTGTTCCTAAGTGACCAGCAGAAGGCAATGTACGAATATGAACACGGAATCAATGGACCGACCTCGCCGACAGCCCATCGTTCTTACAATGACTGGATGATGGCAATGGAACTGCTGGAAGAAGCCGTGGAACGAGTCCTTGAGGACGAAAGATAAATGTTAAACCATGGACCTTAAGCCGCCAAGCAGTAGTCTGGCAGCACGCTGCCAGACTACTGCTTATAAACATAAAAACAAGAAAAAAGTCCGACAAAACTGCCGAACCTCGTTTCCGAAAACTGCGGAATCCTTATTTTCTTAAAATTGTTGGTTGAAAACTTGCTTTTTACAAATAATTTGCTATCTTTGATAACTAATTCTAAACCATATCATCATATGAAACTCAAAGTTAGAATCACCAACATTAAAAGGGGAAGCTTACAACCGCACAGTAATGAGATTGCATAATTAACATTAACTAAAAATCAATTATGGTGATGATTAAAAACACTTATTTCCAGAAAAGTTCAGATAAACTGGCTCTCATTTATTATGAAGGAACACCGACATTTCAGAAACTGTATAATCCATTATTTAAGACTATTGTATCATTAGCAAATACTACTGGAGGCGAAGTGCTAATTTCAAAGAGAATACCTGGTAAAGGCGAAGGCAAAACTAAATATCTGCTAATACCTAAATCTCAAGTAGACGCTTGTATTTCTGCTGTTGCTGATATTCTCGGAACCATTAGAAATAACTTGCCATTTAACCCTGTTGCATGTTGGGGAAGAGATCTTGTAGATCAGGAAAAACAACTATATAGAATTTCTATTAATGTAAATAATTATACAGATGGATTATTGCCATTTGTTGATAGTGCAGGAAGAAAAACAAACTATTATCGTGACTCAAACGGAAATATTTTACCCGTGCTTGCTCAATGTAAGCCTAAAGACATTGAAATAAAAATAATAAAAAATAAAATTAGAGGGGGAAGAAAACATACAAGTGGAGATAATGAGTACGAACTGATAAATTTTGACGAGCCTGCAAAACATGCATTTAAATATATGACTATGGATGTTTTTCTGACTTGTTTAAAATGTGGAACTTTACGTATGCAGGAGCCTACTAATTGGAATGATCAATATGAAGGCCGTTTTTACAAAGCCAAGTATGATGATATTACAAGCGATCCTCTACCTAAATTATATGCTACATGCATTACAGCTAACCCAGCAAGCGAAGCAGCATGGAAGGTATACGCCCATGGTACAGGTTTAGGAGCGAGATGTGTTCAGATAAAACTCAATATGGAAAAGTTGCGCGAGCAGTTGTGTGATGGTGAGAATGGTGACTATTACGAAGGAAAAGTTTTCTACGATTTAACAGACGCAGAGATTGATAATTTACATTTGAAAGGTACACCTTATCATTCATTGTTCTTTTCCGAATTTAACCCATCAAAGTTTGTAAGGCTTATGTTAATTAAGCGACAAGCATATCAGTACGAAAATGAAACTAGATTATTCTTGATAAATCCACCAATTAAGCCTGGTAAATCTCAAAATCATTATTATGATGCACCAGTAAAATGGAAGGACATTATAGAAGAAATTAGAATTGAGCACACCTGTACATCTACTGAACGATTCGTGCTAGAAATGCTATGCAAAGAAAAAGGAATTGAGGTTAAGATGCCTTCGAAAAAAGGACCGAGGGCCAGAAATGAAATCCCAATAATAGAAGTAAATATTGATAGAATGACTGGCAAGAAAAGAATAAAAATACAAAAAGTATAAGTTTATATATATGAAGTGAACATTATGTGACTATATCACATTGAATGTACCTCCTAGAGCGTTTTCAAATGTACC
>JAFOYH010000056.1 GCA_017391465.1 Lachnospiraceae bacterium
TAAACTCTGCGGCCGAACTTTCTTTTGCATATGCAATAATCTCAGCCGTACTTCCAACAAAATCCGAACATTCAAGAATTGGTGCTTCACACTCCGGATGAGATAATACCAATGCATTTGGATGTTTTTCTTTTTCTTTTTTCAATTGTTCTAATGTGATCTCCGCATGAATCGGACAACATCCGTCATTAAGAATAATATTCTTTTCCGGAACCTGTTCCGCCACAAATCGTCCAAGATTACGATCCGGTATAAAAAAAATATTGTGATTTGGAAGCGCTTTGACAATCTTTACTGCATTGGAAGATGTCACACACACATCACTTTGACATTTAAGTTCAGCTGTCGAATTGATATAACATACAACTGCAAGATCATCATATTTTTTTCGCATTGCATCAATCATTCCCGGTGCTACCATATGAGCCATCGGACAGTCTGCCGTAAGATCCGGCATCAACACGATTTTTTCTGGATTTAAAATCTTCGCACTCTCTCCCATAAATGAAACACCACAAAAAACAATTCTGTCTTCTGTACATTTTTTTGCAACTTTCGCCAGATAAAAGGAATCCCCGACATAATCTGCGACTTCCTGTACTTCATCCGGTGCATAATAATGGGCTAGGATGACCGCATTCTTTGTATGCTTTAGTTCTTCAATTTGATTTCTCATACTTATCTTTCCTCTATTTCTTAAATTACGCTAGAAAACAGGGAGATTATAGCACCGAATTTTACATCTGTCAACTTATCTGTAAAGTTTTATTCCATTTTCATTAGGAAAAATTTCTTGCCTTATGCCTTTATTTCAAGTATCATATAAGTTAGGGATCAATAAGAATAAAGACCATTTCCTATATGGAAAACTTATTGTATTGGAGGTATATCACAATGGATGTTAAAAAAATTGTTACACTGCGCAATGGCGTAGAAATGCAGGGTGTTGGTTTCGGAACATGGAAATCCAAAGATGGTCAGGCAGCTTATGATAGTGTCATCGAAGCAATCAAAGCTGGTTATCGTCATATCGATACAGCAACACTTTACAAAAACGAAGCCAGTGTTGGTAAAGCAGTCAATGAATGCGGACTGAAACGTGAAGAAATCTTTGTAACAAGTAAAGTATGGAACAGAAGTCGTGGCTATGACAAAACAATGGCTGCATTTGAAAAGACTCTGGAAGTTATGGGTCTTGATTACTTAGATCTTTATTTGATTCACTGGCCAGCAATCCCAGCTCAGTTTGAAGACTGGAATGATATTAACCTGAGCACATGGAAAGCACTCACAGAACTTTACAAAGCTGGTAAGATTAAAGCCATCGGTACAGCAAACTTTTTCCCACAGCATTTGGAATCCTTAATGCAGACAGAAGTTCAGCCAATGATCAACCAGATTGAATATCACCCTGGTTATACACAGGATGAAGTTGTTAAATATTGTCAGGAAAACGGTATTGTTGTTCAGGGCTGGAGTCCTCTCGGTAACGGCGCAGTTCTTAACGATGAATTCTTAGCAGGCATTGCAGCAAAATACAATAAGAGTGTTGCTCAGATCTGCTTAAGATTTGCTGTTCAGAACGGTATCGTTCCACTTCCAAAATCTGTAACACCAGCACGTATCGCTTCCAACCTTGATATCTATAACTTCGAAATTTCCGAAGAAGATATGAAAGCCATCGCTGCTATGCCAGAAACAGGATTCTCCGGATGGAATCCAAATTCCGTAGATTTCTAATTAAATATCGATAATTTTTAACGGGTTGTCTTATAGACAGCCCGTTCTTTTTTTCCATTCTCACTTAAAAACAAAAAACTATTTTTCAAAAGCGTATCTTCGCTTTAGAAAAATAGTTTTTTTATATTATTTATTTAATTTCTTTGCAGCTTTTGCTTCAATAGCAGCTTTTGGTGCATAGGCTCTTGTGTGTGTACCCGTTCCGATCACACCCACTTCATCTCTTGCTTCAAAAGAAAATTCAACCATCTTGCCAACTTTTTCAACTTTTGCTGTACAGAACACTTTCATACCAATCGGTGTTGGCGCAGAATGTGTTAAACTAATCGTTACACCCACACTCACTTCGCCGTCTTCACATACAGGTTTCATCATCTCCAAACAAGCCTGTTCAGCTAATGCAACCAACTTTGGTGTAGAATAAACTGCTGGTGTTCCTTCCGCAATAAATGCGGCTGTTTTTTCAAAAGTTACTTCTTCTTCGACGGTATTCGTCATACCTAAAATATCTTCTTTTTTCATATTCTCTCGCTTTCCGTCACAACCCTGACCTGACGTTTAAAGTTACTGAATAAATGCACTTAATTTTTCAATCAATGCATCAGGATTCTCACCGTGAATCTGGATGTTAATTGGTTTACTTAAATCCAAACTGAAAATACCCATGATAGATTTCGCGTCAATCACATAACGGCCTGATACTAAATCCACATCCCCATCATATAATGCGACAATACGATTAAAATCTTTAACATCTTCAATACTCTGTAATAAAATGACTGCTTCTTTCATTGGATTTCATCCTCCTCATCAAATCTGAATCAATTCATATTCATCATTTCCAAGACCCAACTTCTTTGCATGTTCAATGCAGCTCTTCCAGTTTGTGTCCGGGAATACATCTGTAAAATGATCATGATGTATATGTTCAACTTCATCTAATATGCTGCCTTTACATACTGGCTGGTTATTCACCGCATCTGCACAGGCAATATCCAGTGCAACCGGATCAAAGGATGCAAACATACCTACATCGGGAACAATCGGTGCATCATTCTCACCATGACAATCACAATATGGTGAAACATCCATAACCAGACTAATATGGAACTGTGGACGACCATCCACAACAGCTTTTGCATACTCTGCAATCTTACAGTTCATAATATCATTGGCTTCATCTTCTGCAGGCTTTACAGCATCCATTGGACAAATACCGATGCAGCGACCGCAGCCTACACATTTATTATGATCAATGGCTGCCTTTTTATCTGTAATTATAATAGCGTCATGCGCACATACTTTTGTACACATACCACATCCAATACATTTTTTCTCTTTAACAAATGGCTTTCCTGAACTATGCATCTCCATCTTACCGGCTCTGGAACCACAGCCCATGCCAAGATTCTTAAGCGCTCCCCCAAAACCTGCTGCTTCATGGCCTTTAAAATGGTTCAATGAGATGACAATATCTGCATCCATAACCGCACGACCAATCTTTGCTTCTTTTACATAAGTTGCACCTTCTACAGGAATGAGGACTTCGTCTGTTCCTTTCAGACCATCTGCAATAATAATGTGACAACCTGTAGAGAATGGTGAAAATCCATTTTCATAGGCACTCTCTAAATGATCTAATGCATTTTTTCTTCCGCCCACATAAAGTGTATTCGCATCTGTCAGGAATGGTTTACCACCCAGACTGCGAACCAGTTCCACGACTGTCTTCGCATAATTTGGACGAAGATATGCAAGATTACCCGGTTCACCAAAATGGATTTTAATAGCGACATATTTTCGTTCAAAGTCAATAGACTCAATACCTGCTGTTTTTAACAAACGCACAAGTTTTTTCTGAATATTCTCACGTGGTGTGGCACGAAAATTTGCAAAATAAACTTTAGATTTTTCCATAGTACTACTCCTTATATCATATCCTACTGTCTCAATTCTAATACGGTGTCAAATGCCTGTCAATCCATTTCTTCTTGATTTACCCCCCTGTAAATGCTATTATAAAACGTAGGTTTTATATAAGAATATGTTGGATATTAGAATTCTGACATTTATTAATTTCAACTTTGGAGAATTATGATCACATCACACACTGAAGCCATAAAACATTGGAATGGCAAACCTTATCATTCGTTAAACACTTACCTTCAAAAAAAATATGGTCATAAAATTTACAAAATTGCGTTGGATGGAGGATTTACCTGTCCAAATCGCGATGGCACACTGGACACCCGTGGTTGTATTTTCTGCAGTACCGAAGGTTCCGGCGACTTTGCCGTTGAACGATTACCGGAAATAAATGATGACAGACCATTTATCGCCTATTTTCAATCATTTACCAACACTTACGGTTCTATAGATCACCTGGAAAGATGTTTTCGTTCAGCCATTGAACATCCGAATACAGAGATTCTTTCCATTGCAACACGACCTGATTGTCTTCCGGATGAAGTCATTTCTCTTTTAAAAGAACTCAATCAGATCAAACCGGTTTGGGTTGAACTTGGTCTCCAGACTATCCACGAAGAAACGGCGCGCTTTATTCGCCGTGGTTATTCTCTGGATGTTTTCACAGACGCTGTTCGTCGTCTTCATTCTGCCAACATTGAAGTGATTGTCCATACGATTTTAGGGTTGCCTGGTGAAACTCCGGAAGATATGATTGAAACCCATCGTTTTTTGGCCAGCCAACCGATTCAGGGTATGAAATTGCAATTACTTCATATATTAAAAAGAACAGACTTAAATACCCTTTATGAGAAAAAACCTTTCCATGTATTCACTCAGGAAGAATATATCGATGTCTTAATCCGCTGCATTGAAGTTTTACCACCAGATATGGTTTTACATCGAATTACTGGTGACGGACCTAAACATTTACTTACCGCCCCTCTATGGAGTGGTTATAAAAAACAGGTTCTCAATGCCATTCACCATGAATTCAAAGTTCGCAACACATGGCAGGGAAAATTTTACGAAAGGAATACACTATGATTGCCGATCCAAATACGCTATATAAATTAATGATTTTATACATTCTCAACGCCTCTGAATTTCCATTAAACAATTCTCAGGTATGTGAATTTCTTTTAGAAAAAGGTTACACGACCTATTTCACAACTCAGGCCGCCATATCTGACTTGATTGAAGCTCAGTTTATTTCTGTGAAACAACAAAATAAGAGCTCCTACTATCAGTTAACAACTTCCGGTTTTGAAACATTGGAAGCCTTTTCTGATGCTATTTCTGATGGCATCAAGGCGGATGTTCGAAGTTTCCTGGAATCAAAACATTATGCGCTCCGCAAAGAAAACGAAATTTCTGCCACATATCTGCCTAAAAAGAATCAGGAATACGAAGTCGAACTTACATTAAAAGATGGCAAGGAAGTCCTTGCAAGAATTCATTTGAATGTCCCAAGTGAACTTCAGGCAGAACTCATTTGTGATCACTGGCAGGACAAAAGTATTGATATTTACAACTATCTTCTAGAAACACTGCTTTCAAAAAAAGCATAACTATTCGATCATTCAGACCATAAAGGAGGCTCTAACGTCCATCTCATATTGACGCCAAAGCCTCCTTTATTTATTTTCATTTATTTATCTCATTTCTATATCATCGATCCCATTTATCACAAAGATTATTGATCTGATCCGCAAATTTAGCAAGATCTTTATTCGCTCCACCCTCATTATGCTGAATAACCACAAGCAAACGACGACCTGCTGCCACAAGTCGTTCAAATACAGAGTTCGCTTTACGAGCTGCCGCTTTTTTGGACTTGCGAATTGGTGCAGATTCAATAACACAACTATTATCAAGAAGATCATAACTGGTACCACTGTATGGTGCAACCGCATCATAGCCATATTCCTGTTTCAGACAATCGCAAAAAGCATCACATACACTGGCTTCTCCGTGAACAACAAAAATACGTTCCGGCTTTTTCTTAAACCCTTGCAGCCAGTTAATTAATCCTTGTTTATCTGCATGACCACTGATGCCCGCAAGCTGTTTAATTTTTGCACGAACTTCAATAGATTCCCCGAAAAGTCTGACTTCCGGAACCCCTTCGACGAGCATGCGCCCTAAAGTTCCATTCGCCTGATAACCAACAAATAAAATCGTACATTCCGGACGCCATAAATTATGTTTTAAATGATGACGAATTCGTCCGGCCTCACACATTCCTGAAGCAGAAATGATAACTTTCGGACGTGTATCAAAGTTGATGGCTTTTGATGAATCACTTGTAATGGATGTTTTTAACCCTGGGAAGGTAATCGGATTAATCCCCTGCTGTACAAGTGCCATAGCTTCTTCATCAAAACATTCCAAAATATTTTTATTAAAAATGTTCGTTGCCTCAATGGCCAACGGACTATCTACATAGACCTCAAAATGGTCATGTCCTTTCACACGATTCTCTGCTTTAATCTGACGGATAAAATAAAGCATCTCCTGTGTACGTCCTACCGCAAAAGATGGAATAACCACATTACCGCCCGCATCAAATGTTTCCTGAATAATACGACTCAATTCTTCCACATAGTCCGGACGATCTGCCCCATGAGAACGATCTCCATACGTTGATTCAACAACAACAAAATCCGCCGTGTCAACTAAAGACGGATCTTTAATAAGCGGCTGATCCAAATTACCCACATCACCAGAAAATACGATCTTTTTCTGAATACCATTCTCATTGATCCAAACTTCTATACAGGCCGACCCAAGCAAATGGCCAACATCTGTAAAACGAATCTGAATTCCCGGACATACATCGATGATTTTACCATATTCACAGCCTGCAAAATGCATTAAAACACCTTCTGCATCGGCCATGCTGTATAAAGGTACGACTTCCGTTTTACCGGCTCTTCTTCCCTTTCGATTTTTCCATTCTGCTTCAAATTCCTGAATATGAGCACTATCACGAAGCATAATCTCACACAACTGCCGCGTTGCCTGTGTCGTAAAAACAGTCCCCCGAAATCCCTCGGCATATAATAACGGTAACAAACCGGAATGATCAATATGGGCGTGAGTCAGAAAAACATAGTCAATTTCTGCCGCCGCCGCAGATACCGGCTGGTTTTCGAAAATATCTTCGCCCTGTTCCATTCCATAATCCACAAAAATCTTACGTCCGCAAGCTTCAAGAAAATGACAGCTTCCCGTCACCTCATGTGCTGCGCCTGAAAATGTTAAACGCATAAGCAAACCCCCATTTCATATTTTTATCATATACGAAATGAGGGTTGATTACCATAAATTTTTTATTAAATTTCAAAAACGCAAGTAAATTCACAGAATTTTTGATTTTTCATGTTTTTTTCGTTACACTTCTTCTGTAACATCCAAAGCATAGGTTTCAATCAATTCCCAGATTTCATCACGTCCCTGTTTTGTCACAGCAGAATATGGAATAATTGGTGTTCCTTCGGTCACATTAAGACCTACACGAATCTGTTTCACATGTTTCTGAACCTGACTGCGATTCAACTTATCCAGTTTTGTTGCGATAATTACCGGGTTGAATCCCTGCTCCACAATCCAGCTGTACATATGCTTATCATTACCCGATGGCTCATGACGGATATCAATCAGAAGAAATACCAGACGCAGCTGATCGGATGTATGAAGGTAACGTTCAATCATCGTTCCCCATTTTGCCTTGATTGCTTCAGAGACCTTTGCATATCCATATCCAGGCAGATCGACAAAGTAAATTTCTTTATTAATATTATAAAAGTTGATTGTCTGAGTCTTTCCCGGCTGAGAAGATGTTCTTGCCAAAGATTTACGATTCATTAATCCATTGATCAGGGATGACTTGCCTACATTCGATTTACCCGCGAAAGCAACTTCTGGTAATGTATTTTCCGGCAGTTTACTTGTAATACCGCATACGGTCTCCAGTTCAACATTCTTAATTACGTGCATAAACTCTCCTTACTGTACATCCTCTAATGGAATGTCCTTTTCTTCAACGATTGATTCATTTTCTTCAACATTCTGCTTTTCCGGCATACGTACCAATGCTGTTTTAAGAACATCATCCATAGTTTCTGCATAAACAATCTGCATACCTTCGTAGATTTCCGATTCCATTTCATCAATATCCTTTTGATTCTTTACCGGTACAACAACGGTTTTAATCTTAGCCACTTTAGCAGCCAATAATTTCTCTTTCAATCCACCAATCGGAAGTACACGACCACGAAGGGTAATCTCACCAGTCATTGCTACGCTGGCTTTAACTTCAATACCTGTGATTGCCGAAAGCATCGCTGTTGCCATAGTAACACCTGCAGATGGACCATCCTTTGGCACCGCACCTTCTGGAATGTGAATATGAATATCATGGGTATCAATAAAGTCGGCTGGAACAAAATATTTTTCGCTCATAGATCGAATAAAACTAATACCGGCACGGGCGGATTCTTTCATAACGTCCCCAAGCTGACCTGTCAGCTCAAACTTTCCTTTGCCAGGAAGAACATTGACTTCCACAGAAAGAGTATCACCGCCCACACTTGTCCACGCAAGACCACGTACAATGCCTACTTCATCTTTGCTGTTTGCTTCATCAAATGTATATTTTTCTTTGCCAAGATATTTTTCCAGTGTCTTTACACCAATCTTAACCGTCTTTTTATCTTCTTCCACAATTTCACGGGCTGATTTTCGGCAAATGTCCCCAATGCGTCTTTCCAGATTACGCACACCAGCTTCACGTGTATAGTGCACAATAATTTTCTCCAAAGCTTTCGGTGTAATCGTAATCTGGCTCTTTTTCAAACCATGAATCTTAATCTGTTTTGGAATCAAATGCTCTCTGGCAATATGAATTTTCTCATTTTCCGTGTAACTGTTCACTTCGATAATTTCCATACGATCCAGAAGCGGTCTTGGAATCGTTGTCAATGTATTCGCAGTTGCTATAAATAATACCTCGGATAAATCCACTGGAAGTTCGATATAATTATCGCGGAATTTGGAGTTCTGTTCCGAATCCAAAACTTCCAAAAGTGCAGAGAATACGTCCCCTTTGTAATCGTTGCTTGCTTTATCTACTTCATCAAGAAGCATCACCGGATTCTTCACTCCCGCATTCTTGAGTGCCGAAGCAATACGTCCCGGCATAGCACCAACATATGTCTTACGATGTCCACGAATCTCAGCTTCATCACGCACACCGCCCAGACTGATGCGCACATATTTTTTATTCAATGCACGGGCTACAGAGCGGGCAATCGAACTTTTACCGGTTCCAGGAGGTCCAACAAGACACACGATCGGACTTTCTCCTTTGCCTGTCAATAGACGTACGGATAAATATTCTAAAATACGTTCTTTCACTTTATTCAAACCATAATGATCTTCATCCAGAATCTTCTGAGCATCTTTAAGGCTGACTTTTTCTTCATCACGTTTATCCCACGGCATAGAGAGAAGTGTCTCCACATACCCGCGAATAACACCATTTTCCGAAGCCATATTGGTGGAATTACGAAAACGATCAATCTCTTTCTGAATCTTTTCCTTCACTTCGTCGCTGGCTTCAAGTTCAGCAAGCTGGGCTTC
The DNA here is from genome assembly GCA_017391465.1 of Lachnospiraceae bacterium. The sequence goes on from JAFOYH010000056.1 coordinate 9,352, forward strand.
AAA
>JAFOYH010000033.1 GCA_017391465.1 Lachnospiraceae bacterium
AATTCCTGTCCAAAGTCATTAATGTGTTTAATGGATTCAAATAAAGATTCTGTGTAGTCATTGTTTGTAGTTACTTCGTTTTTCATAAAGAAACAATCAACATGAATTTTTTAGTTCATCCATTTTTCAAAATCATTAGCAATCGCTTGCACTGTATTAATAAACAGGGACGTGTGATAACCATCGGCAACACAATGAGGCACATAAGCTGAAAACGGAATAAGCGTTTCACCGTTTTGTTCAAAGTATTTGCCGAAAAGAATCACAGGGAAATACATTGGTGAAGTCGCTGGCGTATCGTAAGCCATAGAAGCATGTGAAAGCCATGGCAAGCATGAGATTGGTGTAAAATTGTTCGGTTTGTCCGGTTTTGTTTTCACGCCTTTCACATCTTTCCAATCTTCCATATCTTTGACACAGTTTGCATAGAATGTTGCAAAGTCCGAGTTGTATTCAGACCAGATATCGGAAAATGTGCAGTCATCTTTATGAAAGATGGTATAAGATGGATGACAAATATCCCAGTAGCCAAGATTGCCGTCGGAATCTTTAGCCATACGCATTTCTTTGACGCTGTTAACAGCCGTAGAAGTAATATAAAGAAATACAGGATAAAACTTGAGTCCGCGCTGTTTGACAGCATCCACAAGTTTTGTAATCTTGATATTTGCTGTCAGAGTATAACTGGAGCGAACCAGTGTCTGATAATATTTATAATGTTCCCGGCGTTCCCAGGTTTCCATATCAATTAAATGAAATGCCATGAGCAGATCCTCCTGTTTGAATAAATAATAATCTTTTATTATTATAAAAAAGTTTAGGTGAAATGACAAGCTGGGCAAAAAATAAGTTGGTGAATAATAAAAGTTTGTATGGTATAATAATGACAATTATTGTGTTAAAAACAGGAAGAATTGAAGAATCATTTTAGATAGAAAATACAGATTAAACGAGGTGAGATATTATGGCATTTACCCATTTGCATGTGCATACGGAATACAGTTTGTTAGACGGTTCCAATAAAATCAAAGAATTGGTTGCTCGAACAAAAGAGCTTGGCATGGATAGTGTTGCCATTACCGATCATGGTGTCATGTACGGCGTCATCGACTTTTATCGTGCCGCAACAGCAGCAGGGATCAAGCCGGTCATTGGATGTGAAGTCTATGTGGCACCGCATTCCAGATTTGCAAAATCGGGTCAGCAGGATAATAAATACAATCACCTCGTACTTTTGGCGGAGAATAATACGGGTTATCATAACCTGATGAAAATTGTTTCCAAAGGTTTTACGGAAGGCTTTTATTATAAACCGCGTGTGGATATGGAAGTTTTACGTGAATATCACGAAGGAATTATTGCATTAAGTGCCTGTCTTGCAGGGATTGTTCCGGAATATATTCAGAAAGGTCTTTACGAGGATGCGAAGCTTCGTGCCCTTGAATTAGAAGAACTTTTTGGCAAAGGCAATTTCTTTTTAGAGTTACAGGATCACGGCATTCCGCAGCAGCAGACAGTGAATCAGAGTCTGATCCGAATGAGCCGTGAAACTGGAATTGAACTTGTAGCAACCAATGATATCCACTATACCTATGCAGAAGATGAGAAGCCTCATGACATTTTATTATGTATTCAGACTGGTAAAAAAGTGGCTGATGAAGACCGCATGCGCTACGAAGGCGGTCAGTATTATGTAAAGTCTGAAGAGGAGATGCTGCGTCTTTTCCCGTATGCCCGTCAGGCCATTGAGAATACACACAAGATTGCCGAACGTTGTCATGTGGATATCGAATTTGGTAAATACAAACTCCCGGAATTTCCTGTGCCGGAGGGCTACGATGCGTGGAGTTATTTGAATAAACTGACAAGAGACGGGTTGATTCGTCATTACGGTCATCCGGACGAAAGTCTTGTGGAACGTCTGGAGTATGAACTTAAAACAATCAAAAATATGGGCTTTGTGGACTATTTCCTGATTGTATGGGATTTTATTCATTATGCCAAGAGTCATGGCATTGCCGTTGGACCGGGACGTGGTTCGGCAGCAGGAAGTCTTGTGTCGTATTGTCTGGGAATTACAGATCTGGATCCGTTGAAATACAGCTTGCTTTTTGAACGTTTCTTAAATCCGAATCGAGTGACCATGCCCGATATTGACGTGGATTTCTGTTATGAGAGACGCCAGGAAGTCATTGATTATGTCGTTGGAAAATATGGCAAAGAGCGTGTTGTTCAGATTGTAACCTTTGGAACTATGGCGGCGCGCGGTGTGATCCGAGATGTGGGTCGTGTGCTTGATCTGCCTTATGCACAGGTGGATACGGTAGCCAAGATGATTCCACAGGAACTTAATATTACCATTGAGCTGGCACTTAAAAAGAATCCGGAATTGAAAAAAGTTTATGATGAAGATCCGGTCATCCGGGATCTTATTGACATGTCTAAACGACTGGAAGGACTTCCGCGACATACATCCACCCATGCGGCCGGTGTTGTTATCAGTCCAAAGGAAGTAGATGAATTTGTTCCGTTATCCAGAGGTGTAGATGATTGTGTGACTACTCAGTTTACCATGACCACATTGGAAGAACTGGGACTTCTTAAGATGGATTTCCTTGGGCTTCGTACATTGACGGTGATTCAAAATGCGGTGAAGCTTATCAATCGTTATCGTACAGAGCCATTGGATATCAATGCGATTAACTATGATGATGCAAAAGTATTTGAGATGATTTCTGCCGGAAAAACAGAGGGCATATTCCAGCTTGAAAGTGCCGGTATGAAGAGTTTCATGAAAGAATTAAAACCATCCAGTCTGGAAGATATCATTGCGGGAATTTCGCTGTATCGTCCGGGTCCGATGGACTTTATTCCGAAATACATTAAAGGCAAGCAGAATCAGTCTTCGATTGTGTATGACTGTCCGGAGCTTGAAGAGATTCTGGCACCAACCTATGGCTGTATTGTTTATCAGGAACAGGTTATGCAGATCGTTATGAAGCTGGCCGGTTATGATCTTGGCCGAAGTGACCTTGTGCGCCGTGCCATGTCCAAGAAAAAAGCGGATGTTATGGCAAAAGAAAGGGAATACTTTGTCTATGGCAATAAAGAACTGAATGTTCCCGGATGTATTGCCAGAGGCATTAATGAACGTGTGGCAAATAAGATTTTTGATGATATGACAGATTTTGCCAAATATGCATTTAATAAATCCCATGCAGCAGCATACACTATCGTATCCTATCAGACAGCATGGTTAAAATATTACTATCCGGTTGAATTTATGGCTGCGCTGATGACCTCTGTTATTGATAATCCGACAAAGGTTGCCGAATATATTATGGAATGCCGTAAGATGAATATCCAATTACTTCCGCCGGATATTAATGAGGGTGAACGTGATTTCTCTGTTTCTAATGGAAGGATCAGATATGCATTATCTGCAATTAAGAGTGTAGGACGATCGGTTATTGACAGTATTGTCAGAGAACGCAGCGAAAATGGTCCTTACATGAGCTTAAAAGATTTTATAGAGCGCTTGTCCGGTAAAGAGGTCAACAAACGCACCGTTGAAGGCTTTATCAAAGCCGGTGCCCTGGATGGACTTCATGCGACACGTAAGCAGTTGATGATCGTTTATGCCGGAGTAATGGATCAGGTCAGTCAGGAACGTAAGAAATCCATGACGGGTCAGATGACTTTATTTGATTTTGTATCTGAAGAAGAAAAAGTCAATTTTGATGTGCGCTATCCGGACGTGGGTGAATATGATAAAGAAACAAAACTTGCTTATGAAAAAGAGGTTCTCGGTGTTTATATCAGCGGACATCCACTGCAGGAATATGAAAAGTTTCTGACGAAAAATGTGACCGCAGTGACTACGGATTTTATGCTTGATGATGAAACCGGAGAAAGTCGTGTGCATGATAATGAAAATGTTATTATTGGTGGAATGATTACAGCAAAAACAGTAAAATCCACGAAGAATAATAAAATGATGGCATTTATCACCTTAGAAGATTTGGTCGGGACTGTAGAAGTTGTCATTTTCCCGAATGATTATGAAAGACATCAGAGAAATCTGAATGTGGACCAGAAAGTCTATATCAGGGGACGTGTTTCCGCATCGGAAGATCAACAGGCAAAGCTTGTATGCGAGCGTATTGTGCCATTTGATGAGATTCCAAAAGAAATCTGGATTAAATTTGACAGTAAAGAGGCCTATCTTAAACGGGAGATGGAATTATATCGGATGTTGGAGAATGAAAGCGGTTCGGATCGGATTGTTATTTTCTGTGCGAAAGAGAAGGCTGTGAAGCGCCTGGAAAACCGTTATGCGGTGCGTGCGGATGAGGGAATGATGCATAAACTTCGGTCGACTTATGGTCAGGAAAATGTAAAACTTCAGCAATCAACCTTGAAAAGATAGGGAATCTGTATTAGAATAACACATTATTGGACATCAATCGAAAGGATGGTCAGATATGAGTAAAGAGATAAAAACAATTGGTGTACTTACCAGCGGCGGCGATGCACCGGGAATGAATGCAGCCGTGCGTGCAGTTGTGCGTACAGCCGTTTCTCTCGGGTGTAATGTTAAAGGTATTCGTAAAGGATATGCCGGATTGTTGGAAGAAGATATTGTAGATCTGCATGCAGGCAGTGTTTCCGATATTTTGAATAAGGGTGGTACATTTTTATATACGGCACGATGTGACGAATTTAAAACGGCAGAAGGTCAGAAGATGGGAGCAGACATTTGTCGCAAACATGGCATTGACGGCATTGTCGTCATTGGTGGCGACGGTTCTTTCAGAGGGGCGCAGAGACTTGCGGCTTTAGGTATTAATACGATTGCGGTTCCTGGAACCATCGATTTGGATATTTCATGCACGGATTATACGATTGGTTTTGATACAGCAGTAAATACAGCCATGGAAGCCATTGATAAAGTCAGAGATACATCCACATCCCATGAGCGCTGCAGTATTATTGAAGTTATGGGAAGAAATGCCGGATATATTGCACTCTGGTGCGGTATTGCTAACGGTGCAGAAGATATTTTACTTCCGGAAACATTCCATTATGATGAAGAACTTCTGGTTCAGCACATCATTGAAAGTCGTAAGGTTGGAAAGACCCATCATATTATTATCAATGCGGAAGGCATTGGACATTCAACAACCATGGCCCGTCGTATTGAAGCGGCAACGGGTATTGAAACACGTGCAACGATTTTAGGGCATCTTCAGAGAGGCGGAAGTCCAACAGCGAAAGATCGAATGTATGCTTCACTGATGGGTGCTTACGCAGTCAAAGCTCTGGTTGCAGGGAAGTCGAATCGTGTCGTTGCTTATAAACATGGCGAAGTCACGGATTTTGATATTGATGAAGCATTAAATATGAAAAAAGAGTTAAATCCATTCCATTTGGAAGTGGCTCGAATGATGGCGAGATAATAAAACATAAGATATAGCGCAGTACCGAACTTTTAAGGGACTGCGCTATCATTGATTTCAGGTGTTTTGGAAATATACTGTAAAATTGGAAATAAGTGAGGTTGAAAACATGGCAGAAAGAGAAAAAAGTTTTGAACTTCGAACAACGCAGATTATTGGTCTGGGATTTTTGATCATGATCTTTATCGGCTCCATATTGCTCTCATTGCCGATAGCATCGGCATCCGGAGAAGCAACACCTTATATTGATGCTTTATTTACTGCGACAACATCGAGTTGTGTAACGGGACTTGTGACCGTGGTGACCGGACAGCACTGGAGTTTTTTTGGTCAGGTGATCATTCTTATTATGATTCAGCTTGGAGGTCTTGGGGTTGTATCATTTACAACGCTTTTATTGATATTTTCCAGAAAGCGTATTCAATTAAAACAGAGACTTCTGATTCAGGAAGCTTATGGATTTGATACGTTAACAGGACTTGTGAAGATGGTGAAAAAGATGGTCAAAGGCGCTTTGGTCGTTGAAGGCGCAGGAGCGGTTCTTTATATGATCGAATTTATTCCGCGATATGGAGCTGCTAAAGGTATCTGGGTATCCGTGTTTACATCGGTTTCTGCATTTTGCAATGCAGGCATGGATCTCTTGGGGACAGACAGTATGATGGGATATGTGGATCATCCATTGATGAATATGGTCACGATGACACTCATTGTTTTGGGCGGTATTGGTTTTATTGTCTGGTGGGACGTTATCGAAATGTTCAAACGTATGCGGCGTGAGAAGATGGATATAAAAATGGCATGGCACCGGATGAGTCTGCACAGCAAGCTTGTTTTAGCTGTAACGGGTGGATTGATCTTCGGTGGTGCAGTTATCTTTTTTGTTTTAGAGTATAATAATCCGTTAACGATGGGAAACTTGAGCCTTGGTGGAAAAGTCTGGGCAAGCCTATTCCATTCGGTAACCCTTCGTACGGCTGGATTTGCAAGTATTAACCAGGCAGGACTCACTACGGCAAGTGCATTACTGAGTTGTGCCATGATGTTTATTGGCGGTTCTCCGGGAGGAACTGCAGGCGGTGTAAAAACTGCAACAGTGGCACTTTTAGCTTTTGCAGTCATATCTATTATTCGTGGCAAACAGGATGTAGAGCTGGGAAGACGCCGAATCAGTATGGAGAATGTGACGAAAGGTCTCTGTGTTATTTTGCTTCAGATTGTCTTTCTGATGATCAGTACATTTGCACTGTGTTGTCAGGAGCCGGACATATCGCTGATGGCCATTATGTATGAAACTTTTTCAGCGCTTGGGACTGTCGGGCTGACGATGGGGATTACAGAAGGACTGACCATTGCCGGAAAGCTTGTGATTATTCTGAGTATGTATTTTGGACGTTTAGGACCAATCACCATTGCAATGATCATGAATAAACAGGAGAATAAAAAAATATTACACAGGCAATTTCCGGAAGGAAAAATTTATGTCTAGTATTTTCTGTTATCTGAGGATATGTTATACTATAATATGTGAAAGTGTTGTGAGGTAAAGTGATGCATAAAAAAGAATATGGAGTGCTCGGATTGGGCAAGTTTGGAACAGCTGTCGCAAAGACATTAGCTGAAAATGGAAACTCTGTGATTGCAGTCGATCTGGATCCGGATACGGTGGATGAGATTGCAGACATTGTAACTTGTGCTATGGTTGCTGATATTTCTGATCCTCATGTATTAGATACATTGGGGCTTCACAATCTGGATTGTGTGATTGTAGGGGTTTCTACGAACATGCAAGTCAGTATTATGGCGACACTTTTAGCGAAAGAAAAGGGAGCACCTTTTGTTGTTGCCAAGGCAGAGAACGAAATTCATAAACACATTTTAGAAAAGATTGGTGCGGATAAGATTGTCTTTCCTGAAGGAGAGATGGGTGTACGTCTGGCAAGAAATCTTATGGGTGGAGAATTTGTCGATCTTGTTGAATTGTCAAAAGAATTCAGTATGGTCGAGATGCCAGTGCCAAAGCAGTGGCTTGGACGCAGCCTTCGGGAACTGGATGTGCGCGGCAGATATGGCTTGAATATTATCGGGATTAAGACAGGAGAGAATCTGGAAGTGAATCTGAATCCGGATGATAAGATGAATGATAAAATGATTTTGGTTATTGTTGGAAAGAATAATGATTTTTCAAAAATTGGAGTAGACGCATAGATGATTACAAGTACATCAAACCCTCGTGTGAAGAATCTGATGCAGCTTCAGAAAAAAGGAAAGATTCGAAGAGAGCAGCAGGCTTTTGTGGTTGAAGGGATAAAGATGGTGTTAGAAGCGCCAAAAGAACGATTAAAAGAAATATATATGTCTGAAAGTTTTTCGAAAGATGAGGAACATTTCAAGGCGGCTCGAAAAAAGGCTTCGGAGTCCGGATGCTTTCTGGAAATCTTAAGTGATAAGGTTTTTAAAGAAGCATCGGATACGATGACACCACAGGGGATTATGGCTGTGGTCCAGATGAAGACTTTTACATGGAAAAATCTTCTGGAGGCATCGGACAGGAAAGAAAAACTTCTTCTTGTATTGGAGTCCCTTCAGGATCCGGGGAATCTGGGAACGATTCTTCGTACGGGGGAGGGAGCTGGCATTGATGGTATTATTCTGAATCGCACATCGGTGGATCCCTATATGCCAAAGGTGATTCGATCAACCATGGGATCCATTTATCGTATGCCGGTGGCCATTGCCGATGATTTGACAGAAGTGATTGGAACCATGAAATCGAAAGGAATTCGCGTTTATGCGGCCCACTTAAAAGGCAAGAAAAGTTATTATGAACAGGATTACTCCAAAGGGACCTGTTTTATGATAGGTAATGAAGCGAACGGATTGACCGACACTTTAGCGGATATGGCGACAGATTATATTCTGATTCCGATGTCCGGAGAGGTGGAATCATTGAATGCCGGTGTTGCTTCTGCACTTCTGATGTATGAAGCGAAGCGACAGCGTACGGGCATTTAACGAAAGGAGGAAACATTATGTATGAAATCTTCTGGTTAGTTGCATTTGGTGTTTTATTACTCGTTGAGATTTTGACGCTTGGACTGACAACGATCTGGTTCGCAGCAGGTGCTCTGGCAGCATTTCTGATGGCAGCATTAAGTTTACCATTGATGGTTCAGATTGTTGTATTTCTTATGGTATCTGCATTGTTATTAATTTTTACCCGTCCGGTCATGACAAAGCATTTGAATGCAAAAACAACGAAGACCAATGCAGAGAGTCTTGTGGGTGACAAGGCCCGCGTGTTGATTCCTGTAAACAATCTCAAAGAAGAGGGTCAGGTTATGGTGAACGGTATGGAATGGACTGCCCGTTCAACAAAAGACGAAGTGACGTTCCAGAAAGACGAGATGGTTCGTATTGCCGGTATTTCCGGAGTGAAACTTATTATTGAAAAATTAAATGACGAGGAGGACAACGTATGAGCAGCTTTATATTTATTTTCCCGATTATCGTTTTGATTCTTATAGTTTTGTTTTTAATTGTTTCCTGTATTAAGATCGTGCCTCAGGCACATGCCTATGTTATTGAAAGACTGGGTGCTTATCAGGGCACATGGTCCGTGGGTTTCCATGTAAAGGTGCCTGTTATTGATAAAATTGCCAAAAAAGTGATTTTAAAAGAACAGGTTGTTGATTTTGCACCACAGCCGGTGATCACAAAAGATAATGTTACCATGCGTATTGATACGGTTGTATTCTATCAGATTACAGATCCAAAATTATATTGTTACGGTGTTCAGAATCCGATCATGGCCATTGAAAACCTGACAGCAACGACTCTTCGTAATATTATTGGTGATCTGGAGCTTGATGAAACACTTACATCCAGAGAAATTATTAATACAAAAATGCGTGCTACATTAGACCTTGCGACAGACCCATGGGGTATTAAAGTCAATCGTGTAGAATTAAAAAACATTATTCCTCCGGCAGCGATTCAGGATGCCATGGAAAAACAGATGAAAGCCGAACGTGAAAGACGTGAAGCCATTCTTATCGCAGAAGGCGAGAAACGTTCCGCAGTCCTTCGTGCAGAAGGTCATAAAGAATCTGCCATTTTAGATGCTCAGGCAGAAAAAGAAGCCCGCATTCTTCGTGCGGAAGCTGCAAAAGAAGCAAAGATTCGTGAGGCAGAAGGTGAAGCAGAAGCGATTCTTAAGATTCAGCAGGCACATGCCGATGGTATCCGTTTCTTAAAAGAAGCAGGCGCAGATGAAGCGGTACTTCGTATTAAGAGCCTTGAAGCTTTTGAAAAGGCAGCTAATGGACAGGCAACAAAGATTATTATTCCATCGGAGATTCAGGGCATTGCAGGTCTTGCAAAATCCGTTGTAGAGACAATTAAAGAATAAAAGGGTCTGATACAGATATAAAAAGACAGACGGGAGATTGGAAAGTTATGAACTTAAAAGGCAGACATTTTCTAACATTAAAAGATTACACAGAAGAAGAAATTCTTTATTTGCTGGATTTGGCAGCAGATTTAAAAGAACGTAAAAAGAAAGGAATTCCGGTAGACGTACTCCGAGGAAAAAACGTGGCACTGATTTTTGAAAAGACAAGTACACGTACACGCTGTGCATTTGAAGTAGCAGCGCATGACCTTGGTATGGGAACAACTTACCTTGAACCGGCAAGTTCTCAGATTGGTAAAAAAGAAAGCATTGAAGATACAGCCCGCGTTCTCGGACGCATGTTTGAAGGCATTGAATACCGCGGTTTTGGTCAGGAAGTCGTCAATGAACTTGCGGAATATGCAGGTGTTCCGGTGTGGAATGGTTTAACAAACGAGTATCATCCAACACAGATGCTTGCGGATTTTCTTACGATTCGTGAACATATTGGTGAATTTAAAGGCAAAAAGATGGTCTATATGGGAGATGCACGTTATAACATGGCCAACTCTTACATGGTAATCTGTGCAAAACTTGGACTTCATTTTGTTGCCTGTGCGCCAAAGAAATACTGGCCAAATGCAGAACTTCGTGCGGAATGCGAAAAATTTGCAAAACTTTCCGGTGCAACGATCACTTTTGAAGAAGATCCAATTATTGGAACAAAAGGTGCCGACGTGATCTGTACAGATGTATGGGTATCTATGGGCGAACCGGATGAAGTATGGGCAGAGCGTATTCATGATTTGACACCTTATAAAGTGACAAAAGCCATTATGGAAAATGCAGGTCCACAGGCAATTTTCTTACATTGTCTTCCGGCTTTCCATGATCTTAAGACAAAGATAGGCAGTGAGATGGGTGAACGCTTCGGTATTCGTGATATGGAAGTTACGGATGAAGTATTTGAATCTTCCCAGTCCAAAGTATTTGATGAAGCAGAAAACCGTATGCATACCATTAAAGCAGTCATGGCGGCAACACTTTGTGATGAAATTTAGTAACATGAGCTTTAAAGAGATTCTTTTACAGATGGATCGCAAGATTTATTATTATGATTGCCTGGGATCGACGAATGATCAGGCAAGAATTCTGGCAGAGGAGGGAGCCGGTGATGGTTCCCTTGTCATTGCCGAGATGCAGAATGCAGGGAAAGGTCGTATGGGCCGTTCCTTTTTTTCGCCGGCCGGCAGCGGCATTTGGATGTCGTTGATTTTAAAGCCGGATATTTTACCGGAAAAAGCATCGATGCTGACCCTGGTGGCTGCGTTGGCTGTTCAGGAAACGATGATGGATTTCCATATTCCGTCAGGAATCAAATGGCCGAACGATATTGTTGTTCAGGGAAAGAAAGTGACAGGGATTTTGACAGAGATGCAGGCAGAACTTGGACATATTGATTACGTGATCCTTGGTGTGGGTATCAATGTCAATATGAAAGATTTTCCGGATGCGCTGGAAACTGTGGCAACATCCATGGCGCAGGTAACTGGAAAAAAATATGACAGAAGTCAGATTGTGAAATCATTTTTAACACATTTTGACACACATTATCAGAGGTTCATTCACGAGGGGAATCTTGAATTCCTTCGACAAACATATAATCAGTATTTAATTCATAGAAATAAACATATCCATGTCCACGAAATCAAACACATCTGGTCCGGCATTTCAACGGGAATCACTTCAGAAGGTGAATTGATCGTAAAAAGGGATGACGAAGATGTTTTTGTGTGTTCGGGTGAAGTGTCTATTCGTGGTGTATATGGATATATGGAATAGAGGAAATATATGAGTTCAGATAATTTAGTTTTATGTGCCGCCAGTGCCTATGAAGAAAAGTTTTATTTAAACGAAGCTTTTAAAGGGTTGCCGGAAGGTATTAAAGAAGATTTAAAAATTATTTCCGTATTATTTACAGCAGATGTGGGCGGCGTCCTTATTATGGAATTTGATGAGGAAGGCGAATTACAGCTTCGAGTGGATGTGGCTGAAGAAGATCTGCTGTTTGATGAAATTGGCAGTGCGTTAAAGATCAAGCAGATTCAGAGAGAACGTGCAGAACTTTTTGAAGCATTAGAGATGTATTATCGCATATTTATTTTGGGAGATACATCGGAAGTTGAATAAGTATAAAGGACAATTGGAAAAGAGATTCGATTAAAGGAGGTAAAAATATGTTATTGGCAGTAGATATTGGAAATACGAACATTACGATGGGGATTTTTCGTGGCGAGATTTTAATGGCAAATTTTCGTATGATGACACAGACGCCGAGAACATCAGATGAATACGGTGTGTTTATTAAAGAACTGGTGCGTAATGCGGGTTATGATCCAAAAGATATTAATCAGGTTATCATTGCTTCGGTTGTGCCGGATGTCATGTATTCCTTTACAAGTGCCATTAAAAAGTATTTTTGCTCCGAACCGATCGTTGTTGGACCGGGTGTAAAGACCGGTGTTCGTGTGAATGGAGAAAATCCAAAAGAAACAGGTGCGGATCTGATTGTTGATGCTGCAGCAGCAAAAGAAATTTATGGTGGTCCTTGTATCGTTATTGATTATGGATCAGCAACGACATTTGAATTGATCCTTGCAGATGGAACGTTGGATTCGGTTGTGATCACACCGGGTATCCAGATGAGTGCCAATGCGCTTCGTCAGAGTACAGCAAAGTTGCCGGATGTTGAGATTAAGAAACCAAAGACCATTCTTGCAAAAGAAATGATCTCCAATATTCAGGCGGGCTTATTTTATGGCAGTGTAGGAGAAGCAGATTATATTGTACGTAAGATGAAAGAGGCTTCAGGACTTCCGAACATTAAAGTTATTGCAACGGGCGGTCTTGGCGCCATTATTGCAGAGGAATGCGAACAGATTGATATTTACGATAGTTTGTTGACCTTAAAAGGTCTTCGTATTATTCATAAACGAGTGACAGAAAAATGAGAATAGGAAATGTAGCTTTAGAGAATAATGTGATAGCGGCACCGATGGCAGGCGTGACAGACCTGCCATTTCGCTTGCTGTTAAAAGAGCAGGGAGTAGGATTGACCTGCAGCGAGATGGTCAGTGCCAAAGCAATTTATTATAATAATAAGAATACAGAAGCACTGATGATGGTGGACGAAAGAGAACGCCCATTTTCATTACAGTTGTTTGGATCAGATCCACAGCTTATGGCGGATATGGTCAAAAAGATTGAAGAACGTCCATTTGATATCATTGATATTAATATGGGATGTCCGGTACCGAAGGTTGTCAATAATGGTGAAGGTTCTGCGCTAATGAAAAATCCGGTGCTTGCAGGTCAGATTATTGAAGCCATGGCAAAGGCAACGGATAAGCCGGTCACCGTTAAGATACGAAAAGGTTTTGATGATGCTCATGTGAATGCAGTAGAGATGGCCCATGTGGCTCAGGAAAGTGGTGCGGCAGCAGTGGCTGTTCATGGAAGGACCCGTGAACAGTACTATCATGGAAAAGCGGATTGGGACATTATCCGGCAGGTGAAAGAGGCAGTGCGTATTCCGGTCATTGGCAATGGGGATATTGATTCACGGGAAGCTGCAAAAGCCATTGTGGAATATACGGGGTGTGACGGTATTATGTTGGGGCGTGGTCTTCAGGGGAATCCATGGCTTGTAAGTCAGATTCTCCATGGAAGAGGGAAACCAGCCATTGATGAGATTGTAGAGATGGTGCTTCGTCATGCAAAGATGCAGATGGAATTTGCGGGAGAATATCTGGGGATTCGTCAGATGCGTAAACATGTGGCCTGGTATACGACGGGGTATCCAGGGTCATCAAAACTTCGCGGGATGGTGAATCAGGTGGAAAGTCTGGAAGAACTTGAAAAACTTATGCGTGCTTATCAGAACTATGGAAAGCAGCATATAGAGAAATGACGCGTAGGTTCGGTATCTTTAAAAATGCCAGAAAACCGCGGATATAAGGGCTTTGTTCGTATTGACACACCAAGGTTCATAGTTTATAATATTACGAATGTAAACTGAAAATTTGAACTTAATGATTTAAAAAAATAGATAAAGGAAGGGCGTAAAAAGTGGAAGCTAAGAAAAATATCTTAACATTTGCCGGTTTAAAAGCGTTAGAAGACGAATTATTTGATTTAAAGGTTGTAAAGAGAAAAGAAGTTGCACAGAAGATCAAAGAAGCCAGAGAACAGGGCGACTTATCTGAAAATGCAGAATATGATGCAGCAAAAGATGAACAGCGCGATATTGAAACACGTATTGAAGAAATCGAAAAGATTCTTAAAAATGCTGAAGTTGTTGATGAAGACGAAGTTGATCTTGATACAGTAAGTGTTGGCTGCAGTGTACGCCTTTATGACGCAGATATGGAAGAAGAAGTAGAATATCAGATCGTTGGTTCTACAGAAGCAGACAGCCTTAACTTCAAAATTTCTAACGAATCCCCAGTGGGTGCAGCCCTTATCGGACGCAAAGTTGGAGAAACAGTCGAAGTTGAAACTCAGGTAGGCGAGCTTGTGTTCCGTATCCTTGGAATTCAGAGAGCAAACATCTAAGAGGAGTGAAGATAAAATGGCAGGAGAAAAAAATCAGCAGACACAGGACTTAAACCAGCTCCTTCAGGTTCGTAGAGATAAATTAAAAGAACTTCAGGATGCAGGTAAAGATCCATTTGTTATTACAAAATTTGACGTAAGTCATCATAGTCAGGAAATTAAAGATAACTTTGAAGCTTTGGAAGGTCAGACAGTGACAATCGCTGGTCGTGTGATGTCCAAACGTGTTATGGGTAAAGCATCTTTCTGTAACGTACAGGATCTTAAAGGCAATATCCAGTCTTATGTGGCACGTGACAGCATCGGTGAAGAATCCTACAAAGATTTCAAGAAGATGGATATCGGTGATATCGTAGGCTTAAAGGGTGAAGTTTTTAAAACAAAAACAGGCGAAATTTCAATCCATGCAGCAGAAGTTACACTTCTCACAAAGAGTTTACAGATTCTTCCGGAAAAATTCCATGGTCTTACTAATACAGACATCCGTTACCGTCAGAGATACGTTGACTTAATTATGAATCCGGAAGTTAAAGATACATTCATCAAACGTTCCCAGATTCTTAAAGAAATCCGTAACTTCCTTGATGGACGCGGATTTATGGAAGTTGAAACACCAATGCTCGTTTCCAACGCAGGCGGTGCAGCAGCTCGTCCGTTTGAAACACATTACAATGCATTAGATGAAGATGTAAAACTTCGTATTTCTCTTGAACTTTACCTCAAACGTCTCATTGTTGGCGGTCTTGAAAGAGTATACGAAATCGGTCGTGTATTCCGTAATGAAGGTGTAGATACACGTCACAACCCGGAATTTACATTAATGGAATTATATCAGGCATACACAGACTATGAAGGTATGATGGAACTTACAGAAAGCATGTTCCGTTACCTTGCAGAAACAGTTTGCGGCAGTGCAGTACTTAACTATAACGGAACAGTGATCGATATGTCCAAACCATTTGAACGTATCACTATGATTGATGCCGTTAAGAAATATTCCGGTGTTGATTTCAACGAAATCACATCTGATGAAGAAGCTAAAAAAGTGGCTGACGAACATAAAGTGGCTTATGAACCACGTCACAAAAAAGGTGATATCATCAATCTTTTCTTTGAAGAATTCTGCGAAGAAAACATGGTACAGCCAACATTTGTTATGGATCATCCGGTTGAAATCTCTCCGCTTACAAAGAGAAAACCATCCAACCCGGATCTTGTAGAACGTTTCGAATTGTTCATTTACGGTCGTGAAATGTGTAACGCATACTCCGAATTAAATGACCCAATTGATCAGAGAGAACGTTTTGCTGCTCAGGAAGAAGCATTTGCTGCGGGTGACGAAGAAGCCAACCACACAGATGAAGACTTCTTGAATGCACTTGAAATCGGTATGCCTCCAACAGGCGGTATCGGTTACGGTATTGACCGTCTTGTTATGCTGCTTACAGACTCTCAGGCAATCCGTGACGTATTATTATTCCCTACAATGAAGTCTTTGGACGGCGGCGCTAAGGTTTCCAAGGCTCCGGTTGTTGCCGCTTCAGAAATTGCTGCAGAAAAATGCTGTCCGGAAGCAGGCATCACATGCTGTGTAGAAGCAGCTCCTGTTGAAGAAGAAGTGATCGACTTCACAGGTGTTGAAATCGAACCATTATTTGCAGAAGATGTTGATTTCGAAACATTCAGTAAATCCGATTTCAGAGCTGTAAAAGTTAAAGACTGTGTTGCAGTTCCAAAGAGCAAAAAGCTCCTTCAGTTCACATTAGATGACGGAACAGGCACAGACAGAACCATTCTTTCCGGTATTCATGCATTCTATGAACCAGAAGAACTTATCGGAAAAACACTTGTTGCTATCACAAACTTACCACCACGTAAGATGATGGG
>JAFOYH010000044.1 GCA_017391465.1 Lachnospiraceae bacterium
CAAAGATTTTCCATTTAAGTTTTCCTGATACATATCAATAGCTGTTATCTGCCGATTTTCATAAGTCGTATAATAGTATATACCCTTGTTGATATTACAGCAGGAAGTATAAATTGTTTTTTCATATTCTCCATTTCCAACATCCACACAACCTCTTGTCTGTGACACTGTCTCCAATATATGAAAAAACTGACTCACTCTTTCAGCTTCCGAATTTCCCGAAACTGAATTCAGTTTGGTAAATGCAGCACGCACAAAACGGGAAGCAGATGAAAGATCTCCCGGAAGTCCTATCGCCCCCATTCCACGACTATAATTTGAAAGTTCAATCTCTTTTGAAAATTCATTCACAGGCGCTTCTTTGGACAAATGTATATAATTATTCAGATTAAATAACTGCATATCAAATGGCGGATTATTGGTGAGCACGCCAATAGAATTTTCATAAATGCATAATCCTTCTTTCACAGACTCAACGGTTATCGCCTGGTCTTCATCAGCGATGATCCAGTGAAGCGGCGACAATGACAATTGATTCGAAAACTCCAACCGAATCAAATTTATGCGTTTTAATAGTCTTTTTACTGCTTCCACATTTTCACATTGTCCCAAAATCCATGGAATAAATTCAAAAGGCGCTATATTATCTTTGTTTTTAACCTCGGTTTTATAATCCGCATTACCCGGAAAATTCAATCCTGCCATACTCAAACCTTTCTCATTCGTCGCTTCATAATACAGCGGATAATTTTGTTCAACTTTAGCCATCCCAATCATAGCATAATGATCTTGCAAATCCCCTGTTTTACGAAATTCAAATCGAAAATGGCGTGGTGTAATCACCACTTCTTCTCCAAAAGACTTTTCATAATCTAACGTTCGTCCAAAATAATAATCTTTTCCAGGATAGGTAATTGCTGTACACATGAAAATGCCTCCAAATGATCAATGGTAAAATTATCGTTACCGAAATTTTTTATTTCTATGATTTTTATACATATTTTTTACCATAAATAAGATTTTATGCTATACTATGTGTAATAAAACAATCAAATATACGGGGGAATTATCTATGAAGAAATTTTTAGAAGAATTCAAAGCATTTGCCCTTCGCGGTAATGTTATTGACATGGCTATAGGTGTTGTTGTCGGCGGTGCGTTTACCGCAATTGTAACGGCTGTAAAAGATAATTTTATTATGCCAATCATTGAATTCATCATGGGTAATGCGGCTTATACAGAAGCGGATATCAAAACATTTATTGCTGCAATTATCAGTTCCATTATTTATTTTATCATTACAGCTTTTGTTTTATTCTGTATCATTAAGGCAATTAACAAAGCTTCTGAACTCGGTAAAAAGAAAGAAGAACCAGAAGCACCAACAACCAAAGTTTGCCCATTCTGTAAGAGTGAAATCGCTATTGATGCAACACGTTGCCCACACTGTACATCCGAACAGCCAGCAGAAGAAGCATAATTACATATTTTTAAAAATACAGACGCTATGAATCCATTTTCATAGCGTCTTTTTTCTTCTTCCATCCGATTCCTGTCGTAAATTCTCTGCCATATCACATACTATAACCGAAACCATTCAACATCATTCCATGAAATGAGGTGTTTTTTTGAATACAGATGTTTTAGCCATGGCAAATATTCCGATTCAGCAATATGGTGAAATCTATGATCCAAAAATCGCGCTTAGGTGTGGAACCCTGTTTGCTGAACTTGATCTGCCATTTTACGCTGGAGGTAAATCCAATGAATGAACGCCAAACTTTACTCAAAAAAATCAGTGAGATCAGTTTTTGTCTCAATGACCTGACACTTTTTCTTGATACCCATCCAACCGATAAACAGGCAATGGAACTCTTTGAAACCTATCAGAATGAACGCGCAGCACTTTTAAAAAATTATGCTGAACAATTTGAACCACTGACTTTTGATTGTGTCAATCTTCAATCAAAAACAGCCGCAGATGCTGTGACCAATTATCCGGACAAACAGCATTTTACCTGGATTGATGGACCTGCTCCATGGGAAGGAGGTCTGGTTTAAATGTGGATTTATGAAAAACGACTTCAATATCCTGTGAATATTACTGAAACCTGTCCAAAAACGGCTCAGTTAATCATCAGCCAGTTTGGTGGTCCGGACGGTGAACTTGCTGCCTCTATGCGTTATCTTTCCCAAAGATATTCCATGCCATGCAGAGAAGTTGCCGGACTGTTAACAGACATCGGAACCGAAGAGCTTGCTCATCTGGAAATCATCTGTTCCATCATTTATCAGCTCACAAAAAACTTAACTGCTGAAGAGGTAAAAACTGCAGGTTTCGATGGATATTATATCGATCACACAACCGGACTCTGGCCACAGGCTGCCGGCGGTGTTCCATTTAATGCCTGTGAATTCCAGTCCAAAGGCGATGTGATCACGGATCTTTTCGAAGATATGGCTTCTGAACAAAAGGCACGTACTACTTACGATAACATCTTACGTGTTGTAACCAATCCGGAAGTCCGTGACCCGATTCGTTTCCTTCGAGCCCGCGAAATTGTTCATTTTCAGCGTTTTGGCGAAGCCCTTGAAAAAACAAAAGATACCTTGAATTCCAAAAACTATTACTACTTTAATCCATCCTTTGATAAGCAGTTTATAGATTCGCCAAATCCGTAAAAATACACTTGTTCCCCCTCCCATCATTCGTTATAATATTTTTAATAATGTATGTTCGGGAGGGAATTCTATGTATTATGATCATAAAATCTGGATTGGTGATGCCAACGGTGAAAAAGTGTGTATTGTCCCTAAAATGGCCAATCGTCACGGTTTAATTGCAGGTGCCACCGGAACCGGAAAAACGATTACATTAAAAGTTCTTGCAGAATCTTTCAGTAACGCAGGTATTCCTGTATTTTTAGCCGATGTTAAAGGTGATTTGGCAGGCATGTGCCGTCCTGGTGAAGATAACACGAATATGCAGCAGCGTATTGCTGATTTTAAATTAAATGAATGCGGTTTCCAATATCAGGCTTACCCTACAACTTTCTGGGATATTTTCGGGCAATCCGGTATTCCACTTCGAACAACAATTTCTGAAATGGGTCCGCTTCTTTTATCTAAACTCATGGATTTAAATGATACTCAGTCCGATATCATGTCTATTATTTTTAAGATTGCAGACGATCAGGATCTTTTATTAATTGATACCAAAGACTTAAAAGCCATGCTCCAGTTCGTAAGTGAACACAACAAAGAATTTTCTGAAGAATATGGTAATATTGCAAAACAGAGTATCGGTGCTATCTTAAGAAGTCTTGTTGCTTTGGAAGCTCAGGGTGCAGATCAGTTCTTCGGCGAGCCGGCATTAAATATCACAGACTGGTTCTCCACAGGCATCGATGGCAAAGGCATGATCAATATTCTTGACTGCCAGGTACTTATTAATAATCCTGCCATGTATTCTGTCTTTCTTTTATGGATGATGTCCGAACTTTTTGAAACACTTCCGGAAGTCGGTGATATGGAACGTCCACGTATGGTCTTTTTCTTCGATGAAGCTCATCTTTTATTTAAAGATATTTCCAAAGCCCTTCAGGAAAAGATTGAACAGGTTGTAAAACTGATCCGTTCCAAGGGTGTTGGTATTTATTTTATTACTCAGAATCCAAAAGATATCCCGGATGCTGTTTTAGCCCAGTTAGGCAACAAAGTACAGCATGCCCTTCGGGCTTATACACCATCGGAAGCCAAAGCGGTCAAAGCGGCAGCCAACGCCTTCCGTCCAAATCCTGAATTTGATACACAGGAAGTATTAACCGAACTTGGAACCGGTGAAGCTTTAATTTCCGTTCTCGATGAAAAAGGTATTCCGGGCATTGTTCAAAAATGTCGCGTATTGCCTCCACAGAGTTTGATGGGTCCGATCGCTGCTGAAGAACGCACAAAAGAAATTAACATGAGTAACCTTTCCCTTCGTTATCAGCAAACTGTTGACCGTGATTCTGCCTATGAATTCTTCCAGCGACATAATGAACAGACTGCCATCGCAGCCGAAGAAGAAAAAGAAGCAAAACGCCGTGCCAAAGAAAAGGAAAAAACGGCAGCTAAAAAAAGCCGTGCAGTGAAATCCGGTGTGGGCAGTGTTGCCAGAACAGCCGGCGGCACAGTAGGACGAGAAATCGGCAATGCCATTGGAAAATCCATTGGCGGAAGTTTTGGCAAAAAACTTGGCGGAAACCTCGGTGCATCCCTCGGACGTAATATTCTTGGAACATTTTTCAAATTCTAATTCTTAAATTATACATAACATAAACATCGGGAGTTCTTCAAAATAAATCTTATGATGAACTCCCGTTATTATTTTCTAATATTTTATTTTTTTCGAGCCACATTCAATGGTATATTCATACCTAAAGGATTAAGAACAACCGTAGATGCCTCTGGCGGAAGAAGTCCTCCGACTTTGTCTGCTTTCACAATACCTGGCATAAACTTTTCATTTGGATTTGCCATCTGAAACTTCTGAAACTCCTGAATATCTGTAAATATTGGTAATGCCGCCTGCCCCTGCGGATTTTTCATCAAAACAACACCTTTTTGATCGGCCTTTAGAGCAATCACATAGGTTCCATTAGCATAATGAGATAACATCTCCTGCTGCATTTCCTCAAGTTCTTCTGTTAACTTTGCTCTTGCTTTCTTGCGCAACTCCTGCATAAAATACATGCCTGTTAAATGTAAAGATGGATTCTCAATACGCACCTGTCCCTGCGGAAGTTTGGAATCATCCGGTTTGCGAACCAATTCTTCCAGCTGAATCGTCAACTTTGTATCCGTTCCTCCGTCCACAACAATAGCATTAATACCCATCGGATATAAGCCTGCATAAAATGGAAGAAAGTTCTTATTCGGAATAGTCACAACAACGACCAGTTCTCCTGATTTATTCAGTTCTTCGGACTTGATACGCGCTGCTGCCTCTTCAAAATAAACAAAAATTTCATCATCAAATGTCTCTGGATCACAGTATACAAACGGCAGACGTGTACATTTTGATAAAATCAAATAAATCTGATTTTGTCTTTGTAATTGCATCAAAATACTTTTTTTATCCATATCTGTATTCCTCTCGTTCTTACGCTTCAGATAAAACATCTAACATCTGCTGTGGATTATCCGCAGCTTTTACTTTACCAAAGGCCTTGATGATTATCCCATCTTCGTCAATCAAATATGTTGTACGCACAACTCCCATCGTTTTCTTTCCATACATATTCTTTTCCTTCCACACATCATAAGCCTGAATAGCTTCCAATTCTGTATCCGAAAGCAAAAGAAACGGAAGTCCAAATTTCTGTTCAAACTTTTTATGCGATGCCACGCTGTCTTTGCTCACGCCAACAATAACCGCACCTTTTTCCTGAAAATGTGGAAAAAGATCACCAAAGGCACATGCCTGCTTTGAACACCCTGCTGTATTATCTCTTGGATAAAAATATAAAACAACTTTTTTCCCTTTAAATTCTTCTAATGTATGCGTTACACCATTTTGGTCCGGTAATTCGAAATCCGGTGCTTTTGTTCCAATCTCTAACATAATGACCTCCTTTATACTCCAACTTTTGCACAAATGTCATTCAGACAGCATTTATCACAATATGGTTTTGTACGTGCCGTACATATATCTCTTCCATGAAAAACCAGACGATGACAAAAATTACTGCCCTCTTCCGGTGGAATGATTTTCCACAATGCCATCTCCACTTTTTTCGGATCTTTGATACCATCGACTAATCCCATACGATTGGTCAAACGAATACAATGGGTATCCGTTACAATAGCAGGTTCTCCAAAAACATCACCCATAATGAGATTGGCACTTTTTCTTCCAACACCTGGTAATTTTAAAAGCGCATTAAAATCATTTGGAACTTTGCCATCATAAGTATCTCTTAAAATCTTCATACAGGCATTGATGTCTCTTGCTTTACTGCGTCCCAATCCACATGGCCGCACAATAGCTTCGATATCATCCACAGAAGCTTCTGCCAAAGCATCGATATCCGGGAATTTCGCATACAGATCTTCCACAACCACATTCACTCTCGCATCGGTACACTGAGCGGCCAGACGCACACTCACCAATAACTTCCATGCTTCATCATAATCCAATGTACAATCCGCATCCGGATATTCTTTTTTTAAACGTTCAATAATCTCTAACGCCAGTTCTTCTTTTGTCACTATAACTCACCTCAATTTAACTTGTATTATAACATGTTAAAGCATTACAGTAAACATGGCTATTTCTTGAAAATTCTGATCACATATGCCATAATAAAACAAAATCTATAGAAAGTGGATGAACTACATGAATAAAAGTAATTTAACAACTTTATGTTATATAGAAAAAGATGACTGCTATCTGATGATGCACCGTATTTCTAAAAAGAATGACATCAATGCCGGAAAATGGATCGGTGTGGGCGGTCATTTTGAAGATAACGAAAGTCCTGAAGATTGTCTTCTTCGTGAAGTCAAAGAAGAAACAGGACTGATCTTAACTGATTATCGTCTTCGTGCCATCATCACTTTTATTTCCGATCAAACCGGATGCGAATATATGCATCTGTATACAGCTACCGGATTTGATGGCACTTTGGTCACTCATTGCAATGAAGGTATTCTCAAATGGATTCCTAAATCCGAAGTAGAATTCCTCAATTTGTGGGAAGGTGACAAAATTTTCTTAAAACTTCTTTTGGAAACAGATGCTTTCTTTTCCTTAAAATTAGAATACAAAGGTGACGATTTAATAAACGTGGTTTCAAAAATTTACAACTAGAAATTAAAGACCAAACGAATAAAGCCTTGAGATGCTTACAATCTCAAGGCTTTTATAAATCATTCAAATTATGCTTCGTATTTTTCATTTAAATAATTCTGAATCTTATGCATCATCTCTTCTGCATTCAATCCGTGAACGGCACAGGCCATCTCCAATGGCTCGTTTTTAGAAGCAGAACAGGACACACAGTGCAGACCATTCTGTAACAAAAAATCTCCCATACCATCTTCCATTTTTAAGATGCGTCCCATGGTTGTATCCAAACGAATCTGAGGTACTTCATCTTCGAGTGTGTCTTCGCCATAATCACTTCCAACATATTCTTCCGGAAATACTTCTGGTCTTTTTGCTGTGCAAACCACATAAATTACAAGTGGAATACCGATAACGAGAATTGCCAAAATCAAACTTGTCATCTATCTCAAATCCTTTCTTTTATGAATCTTTATAGTAAATCAACGTATAGCATCTTATCATAGAAATATCACTTCTTCAACCCATTCCATACCTTAAACCATGCCATCTTTTCGATGATTGCTATGATCTCCGAAAGACCTTTCGCATCCGATTCAGAAAATCTTCCAACTGTAGGACTATCTATATCAAGCACACCAACAACTTTACCATCCACATGCATAGGTACGACAATCTCCGAATTGGATGCACTATCACAGGCAATATGCCCTGGAAAATCATGAACATTCTTTACAAGTTGAATCTGATCCTGTGCAACAGCTGTTCCGCATACCCCTCGTCCAACGGCAATCTCTATACACGCGGGTTTTCCCTGAAATGGTCCCAAAACCAACTGACCATCTTTCATAAAATAAAAGCCCACCCAGTTAATATCCTGTAACGCATCCTTTAAAAGTGCTGAGATATTGGATATATTGGCAATAAAATGGGGTACATCCTCTGTTAATCCCATAACCTGTAATTTCAATAAATCATAAAAATCTTCCGAATTTTCTGGATATATCACTGTATTGCAGTTCATTGTTCTTCCTCTCTAACTATAACTCATGATGTCCGATTATATCACAACTTTGCCTGAATGATAAGACCCATAAAACCCAGACATTATTAGAACTCCCTCTATCCAATAATATCTGGGTTTTAATCATGATAACCTACATTCTATTTTATAAAAAGACATACTTAAGAATAAATAAAACAGTTAATACATACATCAACGGATTCACCTGTTTTGATTTTCCTGTTGCTGTTTGTAAAATAACATAGGAAATTACTCCAAGACAGATGCCTTCTGAAATACTATAAAATAAAGGCATTGCAAGAATACACAAATAAGCCGAAATAGCTTCGGTGTAATTCTCAGAAGTAAAATGTATCTTCGTAACTTCTTCAAACATCAGAAATCCTACAAAAATCAACGCTGGCGCCGTTGCAAATGAAGGAATGGATGTAAATAATGGTGAAAACAATGTGGCTAATAAAAATAAGAACGCAGTTGTCATTGCAGTTAAACCTGTACGTCCACCAACAGCTACACCTGCAGAAGATTCCACGAATGTTGTTGTTGTAGATGTTCCAAGCACAGCTCCCGCAGACGTTGCAATAGCATCAGACAATAATGCCGGTTTGATTTTTGGAAGTCGACCATTCTCATCCAGCATACCTGCTTTTGTACTGACACCGATCAATGTACCTAACGTATCAAAAAGATCAACAAATAAAAATGAGAATACAACAACAATAAAATTAAATATGCCAACATTACTAAAATCGATATTAAAGCACTGACCAAACGTTTTGCTTAAACCGGAAAAATCCACACTCATGATTCCTGAAGGAAAAAGACTATATGCGCCCACTTCCGGATTCGGAACATAAATTCCTGTAAGCTGGCAGATCATTCCAAGCCCCCAGGTAATGACAATACCAAATAAAATGGCACCTTTCACCCGGCGAATATGAAGAATGGCTGTTACTAACAAACCAATCACAGCAAGTAATGCACAAATACCATGGGTACTGAAATTCTCAGTAAAACTTGTAATCGTAACTAATGTGGAAGAATCCACACATAACCCCGCATTCTGTAAACCGATAAATGCGATAAACAAACCAATACCGACAGACACGCCCTGTTTTAAGGTCAAAGGAATGGAATTAAAGATTGCCTCACGTACATTGGTAAGAGACATAATAATAAAAATAATACCTTCAACAAACACTGCAAACAAAGCAATCTGCCATGAAAGTCCCTGTCCAAGGACAACTGTATATGCTAGGTACGCATTCAAGCCCATACCTGCCGAAAGAGCAAATGGCATATTTGCCATCAATGCCATACACATCGTACCAATAAATGATGCCAGACATGTGGCAATCAATACAGCGTTTGCATCCATCCCGGCTTCACTGAGAATGCTTGGGTTCACCGCCAGAATGTACGCCATCGTCATAAACGTTGTAATGCCGGCAACGACTTCCGTCCGAACGGTTGTCCCGTTCTCTCTTAATTTAAAAATACGTTCTAACACAACTACACCTCTTTAATCTTCATTATATTCTGCAATGTATGGTAAATTTCTATAATACTCGCCACAATCCAAACCATAACCAATAACAAAGTGATCCGGAATTGTGAAAAGGGAAATATCTGCATTAAGTTCAACAGTTCTTCGAGATGGTTTGTCCAATAATGTAACTAAACTCAATGAACGTGGATTTCTGGAGCCCAACAGCTTAACAAGACTGCTTAATGTACGTCCAGTATCAATAATATCTTCTACAATAACTAAATGATACTCACTAACGTCCTGATCCAAATCCATGGTAATGTTAACAACACCCGAGGATTCTGTCCCATTATAATAACTCTTTGCACACATAAAACCAATCTCACATGGTACAGTCACTGCACGTGCAAGATCTGCTAAAAAGATGAATGCCCCTTTTAAAACACTCACTAAAAGAATTGGACTGCCATCATATAAAGCATCAATCTGTTTTGCTGCTTTTTTAATCTCAGACTTAATTTCTTCTTCTGTAATTATAATTCGTTTGATTTTGCTATTATATTCCTCAACACTCTTTATCATCATCTTTTCCCCTTTTGTTTTTTTTGACAAATTATATCTTTATTCTAACATAATCTATACTCTTTTGTCCATTTCCAACATGAAATCCATACATTCTTTTTTACTTGGATTTTCCAATAATCTCCCCTTTCTTAACCTTGACACTGTTTTTTAGCCATGATATTATTTAAATTGAAAAGAGCGAATGCATATGATATTTCAATAATCTGCATTTGCTCTTTTTTTATTCAATAATAAAAAGACATAAATTAACATCTCATATTATCAAGGAGGCATTTTATGAATACACATCCTTCAAAAAAATTTGCTGTTCAACTTTTTTTTGAAATCATTGGAAGCATATGTATTGCTGCTGCCATTTATAATTTTGCTGTTCAAGCCGAATTTCCAATGACCGGCTTTTCCGGAATATCCATCATTCTTTTTCAATTACTGAATATTCCGATTGGTCTGTCGACTATTTTACTCAATATTCCCGTGGCTCTTTTATGCTATAAATTATTAGGAAAAAAGTTTTTCATCAGTTCTATTCGATGCATGCTCATTTCCTCTTTCTTTATTGATTATATTGCGCCTTTATTCCCTGTATATGACGGTGATCGTCTTCTGGCGGCTCTGTGCACAGGCGTCATTGGCGGTTTTGGTTACGCACTCATCTACATGCAGAATTCATCCACTGGTGGTTCAGATTTTATCGTTATGGCTATAAAAGCCTTAAACCCACATATTCCTCTTGGAAAAATCGTCTTATTCTCAGATGTAACCATCATTCTCATCGGTGGAATCATTTTGCAGGACGTGGATGGTGTCATCTATGGGCTCATTGTCAGTGTCCTTTTCTCCTACGCTGTCGATAAGATCATGTATGGTGTCAATTCCGGAAAAATGATCCTGATCGTTACCAAGCACGGAACCGATATCTGTTCCATGATCGATCAAATTGCAGGACGTGGTTCAACAATTCTCCCTGCCTATGGCGGATATAAACAAGAAGATAAACAAGTCGTTATGTGTGCATGTAACAACAAAGAAATGTACCTTGTTCAAAAGACTGTTAAAGCAGCAGATCCGGAATCTTTCTCCATCATTCTTGAATCGAATGAAGTTCATGGTGAAGGTTTCCACATGTTTCAGATTGGTGAAAACATTACTTAATCCCCTGCCCCTGTATCCCTATTCTTCATGTGTTTGATACGACGGTTTGTTTTTCATCATGCCAATGTTGATCGGCACCATTTACATATTTACAATAACTTTTTCTACAAGTTTTTTGAATTGTTCTGCTACTCGATCCGCTGTTTCCTGAACCTCTTTGTGATTCAACGCCACCTTTGAAATGCCGGCTGCCATATTTGTAATACAGGAAATGCCGGCAATTTCCATACCCATGTGACGTGCAGCCATGGCTTCACAAGCTGTGCTCATACCCACAGCATCTGCGCCCCATACCTGCGCAAGACGAATTTCTGCAGGTGTTTCATAATTCGGTCCAGTAAACTGAACATACACACCCTGTTGCATTTCGATACCGCAATCGAATGCGCAATCTTTAATAACCTTTCGAAGTCTCTTGCTATATACTTCACTCATATCAGGAAAACGTGTACCGAGTTCTTCAATGTTTGGACCAATCAGAGGACTTGGAACTGCTGTCGTAATATGATCTGTGATAATCATCAGATCCCCCGCCTTAAAGTTCGGATTACATCCACCGGAAGCATTGGTTAAAAGAAGTTTTTCTGCTCCCATCATTCGCATCAAACGAATCGGCAAAACAACGTCCGTCATAGCATAACCTTCATAATAATGCACACGCCCCTGCATAATGACTACGGGTGTTTTTTCAACATATCCAAAAACAAAACGCCCTTTATGTCCAACTACGGTTGAAACAGGAAAGCCTTCAATTTCCGAATAATCGATGGTTGCCTCAATCTGAATCTGATCTGCAAACTCACCGAGACCTGAGCCCAGAACCACAGCCACTTCCGGTTTAAAATCTGTTTTGTTTCGTACACTTTCCAAACATTTTAATAATTTCTGATACATATTTATGCCTTCCTTTCATTTCTATTCTGACCTTCGTTTCAGGATTTTATGTATGATTCTACCATTCGACCACAAAGGCATAGGCTTTTTCAACGGGTCCCATACAGGTTTCGAAATGAGTTAATTCCATCTCTTCTTCTTCGTCCTCAAATCTTGTCCATTTTGAAAAATCTATACTCCTTACTATGTCTTCCAGCTCTTTTCGAATTCTATCTACATCGTGATTCTCCCTGACTTCAATATCCAGGCCATGCTCATTTTGTCCGCATGCAAAACGTTTAAGGCTTCCATCGCCCTCATCGATATGAACAACAATAAAATTCGATCCGGCTTCTTTATAAAAAAATAATTTATTCACCTCATTCGACTCCTTTTCTTGAATATTGTCTAATTTTATTATATTCGATTTGAAGTATGTAAACAATAAAAAAAGGATACCAGAATGTTTCCATTAAGGTATCCTATACTTTATTTTATTATTCTTTTCCGTTCCAGCAATAAGAACAAAGATGCTCCGGATTGAGACCAATGGCTCTCTGAAGTTCGTCTAATCTTGCATAATCCAAAGATGTAAAGTTCAAACGTCTGCCTATCTCATCAACCATTGCACGATATTTTTCTGTATCCGGATCAGCATATTCCTGTAAAGTTTCGAGAGAAACATCCGTTGTACCTTCCAGATCACAAATGACACGACGTGAAATTAAATCCATTTCGGATGTGAAACGCGCAAAGTTCAAATATTTACAACCAAACATATTTGGCGGACATGCCGGACGCACATGCACTTCTTTTGCACCGGAGTCATACAAAAATTCAGTTGTCTCACCAAGCTGAGTACCACGTACAATAGAATCATCGATCAATAATAATTTCTGATCTTTGATCAACTCCTTAACAGGAATCAATTTCATCTTTGCAATCAGATTACGTTCTACCTGATTCTGAGGTGTAAAAGATCTTGGCCATGTTGGTGTATATTTAATAAATGGACGCGCATACTGAATGCCAGATGCATTGGCATAACCAATGGCATGGGCTAAACCAGAATCTGGTACACCCGCAACAATGTCTACATCGGCACTGTCACGTTTCGCCATCTCTTTTCCACAATTATAACGCATCACTTCGACATTCATACCTTCATAAGTCGATGTTGGATAACCATAATATACCCAGAGGAATGCACACATCTTCATGTCTTTTCCAGCTTCTTTGAGGACTTTAAAGCTGTCACAATTAATAAATACAATCTCTCCCGGTCCTAAATCCTTAACATGGTGATATCCAAGATTCATGATGGCTGATGTTTCAAATGTTACACAGTATGCATCTTCTTTTTTCGCAATAACAACCGGTGTACGTCCAAGTTTATCACGTGAACAGTAGATACCTTCAGAAGTCATAATCAACACACTCATAGAACCTTCAATCATATCCTGAACATACGTTAATCCTTCTACAATTGATGATTTCTGGTTAACAAGCGCTGCAACAAGTTCTGTTGTATTCAAACGACCTTTACTCATTTCCATAAACTGAGTAATACCATGTGAAAAACAATTTTCTTTCAATTCTTCAACATTATTGATACGACCAACCGTTGTAATTGCAAAAGATCCAAGATGCGAATGCACGAGTAATGGCTGAGGATCTGTATCAGAAATACATCCAATCCCTATATTGCCTTTAAAATCATCAACTTCATCCGCAAATTTTAATCGAAAAGGTGAAGTTTCAATATTATGAATTGCACGATCAAATCCCTGTTCGTTACTCACAACCATACCGCCACGTCGGGCACCTAAATGGGTGTGATAATCAATTCCGAAATATAAATCTGCAACACAATCCTTCTTTGATACAACGCCAAAGAAACCGCCCATAATAAAATCCTTTCTACGATATTAAGCTTGGAATAAATCCAAGCTTAATATATTATCTGTTTAAAATTATTCTTATCTGTTTAAAATTAAGTTTGTTAAATCTACTGGATCTACATAAACACCGTCTTTGAATACACGCATGTTTCCAGAAGCGATTTCATCGATCAAGATAACTTCACCGTTATTGTAACCAAATTCAAATTTGATATCCCAAAGATCTAAACCGATTGTTTTAAGATCATCTGCAACGATCTTTGTAATTTTAAGAGTCTGTTCTTTCATGCTTTCGAACATTTCCTGAGACATAACACCTAAAGCTGCTAAACCTTCAGATGTTACAAGTGGATCACCCTTTTCATCGTTTTTAAATGTACATTCAACATATCCACCTTCAAGAACTGTACCATCTGCAATATATTCACCATAACGACGGATAAAGCTGCCTGTTGCAACTAAACGGCAGATAACTTCTAAGCCATGGCCAAATACTGTTGCTGGAAGAACTTCCATTGTAGCTTCTTCAAGGTTAGCACCAACATAGTGAGTTTTGATGCCTGCTTCTTTTAATAATTCAAAATAGTGAATAGATGTTTCAAGATTTGCACGACCGATACCTTCGATTGTTAAACCAACAGAGTTTTCGCCTGGATCGAAAACACCATCTTTACCTGTACAATCATCTTTGAATTTTAAAAGAACATTACCATTTTCAAGTTTGTAAACGTCTTTTGTTTTTCCAACGTAAATTTTTTCCATATTAAATATCCTCCCGTTTCGTTCAAAACAAGTTTTTATAAGTTCTTATAATAAATATAAAAATAAAAGTTCAACTTAATTATATATCAAAAAAAGTTTAATTGTAAAGTGCCCAAAGCACATATATAAAAAGAAATCCAATAGAAATTTTTATTGATTTTTTCCGTATTTTTTACATTTTGCACAAAAACAGCCCGCCAAATGGCGGGCTATAATTATGACTTATAAACGATTATTCACAGAGCTTAATTTTAGAATAATCCGGAAATAACACCATTTTCATCAACGTCAATACGAACTGCAGATGGAACTTTTGGAAGACCTGGCATTGTCATGATTTCGCCTGTAAGGGCAACGATAAAGCCTGCACCTGCAGAAATCTTAAGGTTACGTACAGTAACTTCAAAGTCTGTTGGAGCACCAAGTTTTTTCTGGTCATCTGTTAAGCTGTACTGAGTCTTAGCAACACAGATTGGACAGTTACCAAAGCCAAGAGCTTCTAATTCTTTTGCCTGTTTCTGAGCCTGAGCTGTAAGAACAACACGTTTACCGCCGTAGATTTTCTGAACGATCTGGTTCAATTTATCTTCAATGCTTCCTTCAAGTTCATAGGAGAAAGCAAAGTTTTCATTGGATTCTTCTGTAAGACGAAGAACTTCTTCTGCAAGTTTCTTTCCGCCTTCGCCGCCTTTAGCCCATACTTCAGAAAGTGCAACATTAACACCAAGTTCTTTACATTTTGCTTCAACAAGATCAAGTTCTGCTTTTGTATCTGTTGGGAATGCATTGATTGCAACCACACATGGAAGGTGATATACATTTGTAATGTTGCTTACATGTTTAAGAAGGTTTGGAAGACCTTTTTCAAGTGCTTCTAAGTTTTCGTTATTAAGATCTGCTTTTGCAACGCCGCCGTTGTATTTAAGTGCACGAACTGTTGCTACGATAACAACTGCATTTGGTTTGATACCAGCCATACGGCATTTGATATCTAAGAATTTTTCTGCACCAAGGTCTGCACCGAAACCAGCTTCTGTGATTGTATAATCTGCTAATTTCATAGCCATACGTGTTGCTGTTACAGAGTTACATCCGTGAGCGATATTTGCGAATGGACCGCCGTGTACGATTGCAGGTACTTTTTCAAGTGTCTGTACAAGGTTTGGTTTTAAAGCATCTTTAAGAAGAGCTGCCATAGCACCATGTGCCTGAAGATCACCTGCTGTTACAGGTTTCTGTTCAGATGGTTTGCCATATGTGTATCCGATGATGATACGGGAAAGACGTTCTTTCAAGTCTGTAATATCTTTTGCAAGACAAAGAACTGCCATGATTTCAGATGCAACTGTAATATCATAACCATCTTCACGTGGTGTGCCGTTTGGTTTTCCGCCAAGACCATCAACAACAAAACGAAGCTGACGGTCGTTCATATCTACACAACGTTTCCATGTGATTTTTCTTGGGTCAATATTTAATTCATTGCCCTGATAGATGTGGTTATCGATCATTGCTGCAAGAAGGTTGTTTGCTGCACCAATCGCATGGAAGTCACCTGTAAAATGAAGGTTGATATCTTCCATAGGAACAACCTGAGCGTAACCGCCGCCTGCTGCACCGCCTTTAACACCAAATACAGGTCCTAAAGATGGCTCACGAAGTGCTACCATAACATTTTTGCCAAGTGCCTGAAGACCATCTGCAAGACCGATG
>JAFOYH010000139.1 GCA_017391465.1 Lachnospiraceae bacterium
ATTTGAATTTTGGGAGGTACTTAAAGATGAGAAAATGTATTCGTTGTGATGTGGAAATGCTTGAAGATTATGATGTAAAAGTTGAGGGAGGTGCATACGGATTAAAAATCACAAAACCTGGAATATTCAAAGATAATTTAGGTAAGGTTCATGCTTCGGTATGTCCTGAATGTGGATATCTTGAATTTTATCTGGAAGATACGGCGAAGATAAAAAAATAGACAAATTTCAGTCTTCCGGTGAGATTAAAAGCGCGCATGAATTTGAAGTTTGTGGTGAAAGTGGAGCCGATCAGCTGGATTAAAAAAATATAAGAACGTGATGGCGGAATGCTGTCACGTTCTTTTTATTATTGTATTAAGGTTCTGCGGTATTCTCCAGGGGTGATTCCTCTGGTTTCACGAAACGTTTTGGTAAAATAGCTGAAGTCATGAAATCCACACTGTAGGGCAATGTCTGAAATTAGCTCATTTGTTGATGAAAGCATTTGGCATGCACGGTGAAGACGATATTCTTTCAGATATTGAATTGGTGTCATTCCAATGACATGATGAAAACAACGTATACATTCGCTATTGCTAATAGAGGCAGATTTTGCAATTTGTGAAATCGTCAATTGTTCAGAAAAATGGTCATGAATATATTGAATCATCTTTTTTGCACGAATACTGTTGCGGACGGTTTTCTGATTTACATTGTAACGTCCGGAATCAAAATTATATAGGAGCAGGCAAATGATTTCGGATAGATAATTACGGATAATAAGTTCATATCCAGGCTTTTGTCGGTCAAAAATCTGCCAAGTGTTTTCGACAGCTTTCAAGATGTCATTTTGCCATGAAACATTTTTTGAAAGGAACAGGCAATCCAAAGATACATTGTGCACAATTGGAGAAACATATTTTTGATGAAAAATACTGTCGATACTTCCCCCAACGATTCGTGGATGAAAGACGATGGAGTGAAAACGGCAGATGGAACAATCAGCTGCCTGTGCACGATGAAGAATACCGGTGTTTATGAGAAAACCATCTCCTGAACAGAGTGTATATTTTTGTGTACCTGCCGTGATGTTCATGCATCCTTCCAGAAGAATGCCGGCTTCCAACTCCTCGTGCCAATGCCATGGAACTTCATGATTGCTTAAATCATCAGAATAGCATGCAATAGGAAAGGCTGCAGTACCGTGTTCTGCGAGTTCGCGCCCTTTTTCGTCTACGGGTATATAACAGATAGGTGCCATATAATACTCCTTTGGTTGTTTTGTCATATAGAATAGAAGATTTTTTTATAACGATAAATGTAGATTGACAATATAATTATAGTAATAAGAAAGGAGTTTGACAATATGGTACATTTGCTATTGGCAATTATATATTTATCATTTATCAGCTTGGGATTGCCAGATGCATTGCTGGGTGCTGCATGGCCTAACATGTATTTGGAGTTAAATACTTCGATCTCTTATGCAGGAATCATTTTTATGATTATTTCCGTAGGAACTGTTATATCTTCATTGTTGAGTGACCGGTTACTGCGTATTCTTGGAACCGGAAAGATGACTGCAATTAGTGTGGCAGCGACTGCAATTGCAATCTTTGGAATTTCAATCAGTGATTCTTTTTTAATGCTGTGTTTATGGGCGATTCCTTACGGATTAGGAGCAGGATGTGTGGATGCCGGGCTGAATAATTATGTGGCGGTGCATTATTCAAGTACCCATATGAGCTGGCTGCATTGCATGTGGGGGCTGGGAGCAACTATAGGTCCATATGTCATGGGATATATGTTAAGCGGAGGATATCACTGGACAGACGGGTATCATATCATTGGTGTGTTTCAGGTCGTTATTACCATTGTACTGTTTTTTACTCTGTCATTATGGGAAAAAGAAGCGTCAAAAAATAAAGAAAGCATTTTGGCGCCGTTATCACTGAAGGAAGTGCTGAAAATTCCTGGAGTGAAAGAACTGATGCTTACATTTTTCTGCTATTGCGCCATAGAGCAGACCACAGGATTATGGGCAAGTTCTTATCTTGTGTTACATAAGGGAATTGACAGCAATACGGCAGCTTCTTTTGCCAGTATGTTTTTTATAGGAATTACGGTAGGACGAGCCATCAATGGTTTTCTGAGTTTTAAATTAAATGATACGCAATTGATCCGATTAGGACAGGTAATCATTGCCATAGGAATTATAGCGCTGGTGTTGCCTTTGGGAAATAGCATTTCACTGGCAGGTTTTATCATGATCGGTCTTGGATGTGCACCGATTTATCCTTGTGTCATTCATTCGATACCCAATATTTTTGGAGCAGAGAGATCACAGGCAATCATAGGTGTTCAGATGGCAAGTGCATATGTGGGAAATATTTTAATGCCGCCGTTGTTTGGATGGATTGCAGAAAATATTTCAATCAGATTATTCCCGGTGTACTTGGTTATGATTTTAATGCTTATGGTTGCGATGTACAAAAGAATGCTTTCGAAGCAAAACAAACTGTAATTTG
This sequence comes from Lachnospiraceae bacterium, assembly GCA_017391465.1. Next base: position 2,511 of record JAFOYH010000139.1, read on the forward strand.
ATATTTTTCAAGGAAGGAAGAGATTACATGAAAAAACAGTGGTGGCATAATAAAGTTGCCTATCAGATTTATCCTAAAAGCTTTTACGATACCAATGGCGATGGGATTGGAGATTTAAAAGGGATTACAGCAAAGCTGGATTATCTGAAAGAGCTTGGGGTAGATATTCTTTGGATCTGTCCAATTTTTACATCTCCAATGGTGGATCAGGGATATGACATTTCTGATTATTATTCGATTAATCCATGTTTTGGAACCATGGAAGATTTTGACGAGCTTTTAGAAGAAACAAAAAAGAGAGATATGCATATTTTAATGGATTTGGTTGTAAATCATTGCTCTGATCAGCATGAGTGGTTTCAGAAAGCAATGAAAGACCCAGAAGGGGAGTATGCAAAGTATTTTTATATCATGGATGGAAATGATGGAAATCCTCCGAACAACTGGAGAGCTGAATTTGGAGGAAGTTGCTGGGAGAGGGTTCCGGGATATGAAAATAAGTTCTATTTCCATACTTTTGCAAAAGAACAGCCGGATTTGAACTGGGAAAATAGAGCTGTGCGCGAAGAAGTTTACAAAATGGTGAACTGGTGGCTGGAAAAAGGAATTTCCGGTTTCCGTATTGATGCCATTATCAATGTAAAAAAAGATCTGACATGGGAATCGTTGCCGCCGGATTGTGAAGATGGCACTGTATGCGTATTTGAGACAAATAAACGTGCTCATGGAATCGGAGAGTTTTTGGGAGAGTTACGCGACAGATGTTTTCAACCACACAATGCGCTGACTGTAGGAGAGGTATTTAATACAACACCGGAGCAACTGGAGGAATTTATTGGTGAAGATGGATATTTTTCTACAATGTTTGAATTTGAACATTGTCTGACAACCTATACCGGAGCTCACTGGTGCGATAATAGTCCATTTGAATTCAAAAAGTGGAGAAATGTTGTGTTGAACAATCAGGTCTATATTAATGATCTGGCATTTGAGGCGAATATTATTGAAAATCATGACCAGAGCCGAGGAGTAAGCTATTTTATTCCGGAGGAAGATTATTCTTTTGAAAGCGTGACTGCACTTGCGACGGTCATGCTGCTGCTTAAAGGCATTCCGTTCCTCTATCAAGGACAGGAAATCGGGATGAGAAACTGTCGATTTGATTCGGTAGAAATGTATGAAGATATCAGTACATTGGAGCAATATAAACAGGCAGTATTAAAGGGACATGATACTCGGTCTGCTTTGGATGTTTGTTATCAGTACAGTCGTGACAATGCCAGAACCCCAATGCAGTGGAGTGGAGAGAGAAATGCAGGATTTACCACGGGTACGCCATGGTTCCATGTAAATCCTAATTATAAAGAAATTAATGTAAAGGCGGATTTATCTTCCCCAAAATCAGTTTTTAGATTTTATAGAGAGTTAATTGCACTACGCAAGAAACCGGAATATGAAGACATACTTATAGAAGGAAACACAAATCCAATTTATATGGAAGAGGATTTTGTTTTTGCATATGAAAGAGTTTCTGCAAATAGAAATGAAAAGATATTTGTAATATCAAATTATCAGAACGCAAAATTTAAGTTGAGATTTGAACACGCATTTGAAGATGTATTACTGAATAATTATGACAGCTTAGAATATGAAACAGGATTCCTACTTTTAGAACCATATCAGACGATTGTGTTGAAATAAGTTGCGAAAAAAGGAGTATCGAAAGGCGTATAAAATTTCAGTCTTCCGGTGAGATTGAAAGCGCGCATGAATTTGAATTTTATTAAG
>JAFOYH010000003.1 GCA_017391465.1 Lachnospiraceae bacterium
CAGAATCATTCGATATTTTTGTTTTTTCCATCGTTTCAAATCCTTAACAAGCATCTCAAAGTTTCGATTATAGGACTGAATAGACTGAACATTCAAATGATACTTCGAAGCCGGAGTCAGACCGGATACTCGCTGATCCAATGTACTAAGCATCAGACAGCGTATTTTGTTCAGACGGTAAAAAATATCTTTTTCTGATGAAAGAATTTCCATCTGACCCGGTACAATATATCCCTTTTCCAAACGACTTTTCATACTTTCTGAAAATTCTGCCACGACCCCCTCGGCTTTTTCCCAAAGACGCACCGGTTCGTCCAATACAATCAACGTTTCATCCAGAGGAAAATAATCAAGAAATGTCGCTGTCTCTTCATAGAAATAGTGAATAAGACTGTCCATATTCGAACTTCCAAAAGCATATTCAAAGGCATCCTTTGTCTCTTCATAAAGATGTTTTAAATTGGACGCCGCTTCCGGTTTCCCTTCTTTTTGAAAAGCTTTGTATCCCTTATCTACATCCTTTTTTAACTTTGCCAGACCTTTTTGAATACGCGTTTCCGTAAATACCATTTCCGCTGCCGGATAAAGCGAAATCTGTGCATGTCTTTCAATGGATCTCTGACTACTCACATCAAAACTTCGAATAGAATCAATCTCATCGTCCCAGAACTCAATTCGATAGGGGCAGTCATCCGCCAGATTATAAACATCTAAAATACCACCACGAACCGAAAACTGACCCGGTCCCTCAACCTGTCCAGCGCGTTCAAAGCCCATATGAACCAAACGTTTTACCAAATCTGAAGGATCCGCGGTTCCTCCTTCTTCCAAACGAATAATCTGCTGCTTTAGTTTCACTGGGGGAAGCAGACTGTCCATAAGACCATCAATAGTCGTTACAACAGTCATCGGTTCGTGCTCCAACAGTTTCTGAACAACAGCTAAGCGCTGGCGCACCATAGCCTGTCCATGAACATCTGCACTGTAGAAAATAATATCCCTTGCGGGATAATCCAGAATATTTTTATCAAAGAAGCGATAATTTTCGTAGATTTCTTTCACACGTTTCTCACTGTGGGTTACAATCAGCTTAAATGGATAATCTTCCGTAAAACTAGCCATCCAATGGGTTTTCTGAGCATCCACGCAACCTTCCACATAAACCGGATATCTGCCTTCTTCCAAATCCTTACGTACACATTCATATTCATTTAGCTGGAATAAAGGTTCCCTGAATAATCTCACTATGCATCCCTCTTTTTAGCGTTATACTGATTCATGGCACCATCCACATCGTCCATAACCATCAATTTAACGGCGCCAATCACACTGTCTGCAGCTTCTTTAAATGCTTCCTGTTCGTCTTTTGAATATTTAGACAATACATAATCTGCCAAATCCCATTCTTTCGGCTTTTCACCAATGCCCACACGGATCCGTGGAAATTCCTGTGTCCCTAAATGAGAAATAATATTTTTGATTCCGTTATGTCCACCAGCACTTCCTTTTTTGCGAATACGAAGTCTCCCCACATCCAAACTGATATCATCATATATAACAATAATATTTTCCGGTTCAATCTTATAGAAGTCAATAATCTCACGAACCGCTTCACCGCTGAGATTCATATATGTCTGAGGTTTTGCAAGAATGACTTTCATCCCTTCAATGATTCCTTTCCCCACCAGTGCCTTATGCTTTTTCGTTGTTACATCAATATTAAACTTATCTGCCAAAACATCAATCATGGAAAAACCTACATTGTGTCTGGTTCCTTCATATGTCTTTGTTGGATTCCCCAACCCTACAATCAAATACATCTTAAAATTCCTCTCTTTTTGATTTTATTCTGTCATTTTATCTCATTTGCTTTACTGTTATAAGGCACACGAAAAGCGCACGTTTTGACTCATCTGCCTAATCGTGCGTTTTACACCTCTATTCAACTATTATAAAGAATACACAGGAATAAATTCATTTGTCAAGAACTCAGCCCTGTAATTTTTCTGTCTGTTTTCGGTAAACGTTTATAAAATATGCAATCTCCACAACGCCCGTAAGCATCCACGAGAAAACATATAATAAATAAAGTGAAGGTATGGTCTGATAGTAAGCAAATACTGTCTTGATCCAGATAATACGAAAAACACAGGAGCCCATGATAACAATCACCGTTGGAACCATACTCTTTCCAAGAGCTCTGGATGCAGCAATGGTACAGTCCATAAATGACGACACACAATAGGATAACCCCATAATAGTCAAGCGGTGCATTCCTGCCTCTACAACCAATATATCTTTGGTAAAAAGTGCAAGAAACTGACGACCAAAGATGGCCAGAAAACCGCCAACCATCAAAGCAGTCCCAAAAGAATATGCCAGACTGATCAAATAACTATAAAGTACACGTTTCTTTTTCCCTGCCCCATAGTTTTGTCCCATAAAACTGGCACATGCAATATAAAAAGCATTCATAATATCATAGACAATGCCGTCAGAATTGGCTGCTGCCGAATTACCAGCAACCATAATCGCATCAAAAGAGTTTACCCCAGCCTGTACAAAAAGATTCGCAATGGAAAAAATAGCATTTTGTATCCCTGCAGGAAGACCTAAACTCAATAGCTTTAATGTTGCTTCTTTTCGCAGATACAATTCTTTTCGCTGCAATCGAAAAACCGCATCATTACATATCAGTGCACGCAGAATCAATATCGCAGACACATATTGAGAAATAGCACTGGCTAGAGCAACTCCCGCCACAGACAGGTTGCACACAATAACAAAAAACAGATTTAATACAACATTTAATACACCTGCAAAAGACAAATATCTTAACGGTTTTTTTGTATCACCTACAGCACTGAAAACAGCATTACCATAATTATAGAGAGCTAGCGCGGGAATCCCCAAAAAATAAATGCGCAAATACGATACTGCACCTTCAATCAGTTCCGATTTTGTATTTAACATCCTTAAAATTGGTCGTGCAAATCCAAAACCTATGCCAAACAAAATCCATCCAATGATTAGACTTACGATTGCAGAAGAATGTACGGTATCTATAATTCCCTGTTTATCTTTTGCCCCAAAACGTAAGGCAACTAAAACATTGATTCCCCCTGAAAGCCCAATCAAAAAACCAGTAAACAACGTCACAAGTGTGGTTGTAGACCCCACTGACCCAAGAGCCATAGATCCTGCAAACTGCCCGACAACCGCCACATCAGCCATGTTAAAAAGGACCTGCAAAAGATTAGATACCATGAGTGGTAAACTGAATAATAAAATTTTCTTTCCTAATGACCCTGTCGTCAGGTCCTGTTTTTCTTTTAGCCTATCTGACATTATATCTATTTCCTTTCTTAAATGTCATATTTTCATTCCTTTGCGATTATACGATAGGTATAAATGAATAGCAAGATATAAATCGGATAAAGCAAAGGGGGGACGGCACTATGCCGATCCCCCGCTTATCTATGGATTCTAGTTATATACAATTATTAATTCTATAGTTCACCTATTCTGTCATTCCCTTGATGTCAGTTATGTCCTGGCTCATATCTTAGCCAAAATATCTCTTTAATAAACCTTCGAATGCTTTTCCGTGTCTTGCTTCGTCTCTAGCCATTTCGTGTACTGTATCATGGATCGCATCAAGATTAAGAGCTTTCGCACGTTTTGCAAGATCAAACTTGCCTTCTGTTGCACCATTTTCAGCGTCTACACGCATTTCAAGGTTTTTCTTTGTGCTGTCTGTTACAACTTCACCAAGAAGTTCCGCGAATTTGGATGCATGCTCTGCTTCTTCAAATGCAGCTTTTTCCCAATATAAACCAATTTCAGGATATCCTTCTCTATGAGCGACTCTTGCCATTGCAAGGTACATACCAACTTCTGTACATTCACCTTCAAAGTTTGCTCTAAGATCCATAATGATGTCTTCCGGAGCACCCTGTGCTACACCAACAACATGTTCTGCTGCCCATGTTCTTAAACCGGACTGTTCTTTAAATTTTTCTGCTGGAACACCACATACTGGACATTTTTCTGGAGCTGCATTACCTTCATGAACATAACCACATACTGTACAAACAAATTTTCTCATATAAATCTCTCCTTATTCTTCAAATTATTTTAATTTATTTATTTTTCTAGATAACAGTAATCATTACTGTTATCTATATAATATAGGAATTATTCCTATTTGTCAATACTTATTTTGATTATTTTAAATTCTTTCAAAATCTTCTGCCGGATGTTTACAAATTGGACAAATAAAGTCTGCCGGAAGGTCATCCCCTTCATAAATATAGCCACAAATCTTGCATCTCCAGCCCTTTTTAACTTCTGGCTTTGGAATCGAATTTTTAATTTCAGACTGATAATAGGCATAAGAGCAGGATGGTTCCTTCGAAAGAACTTCACCATCTACAAGTTCTCCAATAAATAACGTGTGACTTCCAAGATCCACAGAGTCAACGACTTTGAGGGACATGAATGCATTGGCCCATCTGTTCAGATAATAAAGTCCATTTTCACTGCGACTCACTTCTTTGAAGTCTGCAAATTTGTCCACATCTCTGCCAGACTGCATACCAAAATGCTTAAACAATTCAAATGGGGCATCTTCTGAAATGGCAGAAAGATTAAACTGACCTGTTTTTAAAATCATATCGTGTGTCAGATTGCCTTTAATCGCTGCAATGGAAATACGTGTTGGACTGTTTGCTACCTGAACCGCTGTATTGATAATACATGCATTATCTTTTTCACCATCTCTTGCTGATAAAAAATATACACCGTATGTTAATTTAAATAATGCTTCCATATTCATAATCACACTCTCCTTTAATCGCTTATTGATAAATAATAATCATTACTGTTATTAATATAATAATTGATTTCTCATACAATGTCAATATCTATTTTTCCCGGAAAATCAAAAAAAGGATAGGTCCATATGAACCTATCCTCTGTTTCGTGTTTGAATTTTATAAATTATAAAATGAATCTTAACCAAAGTAGCGTTTTAATAAACCTTCAAATGCTTTGCCGTGTCTAGCTTCATCACGAGCCATTTCATGTACTGTATCATGAATTGCATCAAGGTTGAGTGCTTTTGCACGTTTAGCGAGATCGAATTTACCTTCTGTTGCGCCGTTTTCTGCATCTACACGCATTTCAAGATTTTTCTTTGTACTGTCTGTAACAACTTCGCCAAGTAATTCAGCAAATTTTGCTGCATGTTCTGCTTCTTCATATGCAGCTTTTTCCCAGTATAAACCGATTTCTGGGTAACCTTCTCTATGAGCGACTCTTGCCATTGCAAGGTACATACCAACTTCTGTACATTCACCTTCAAAGTTAGCTCTAAGATCAGCCATGATATCTTCTGGAGCGCCCTGTGCTACACCAACAACATGTTCTGCTGCCCATGTTCTTTCGCCAGCCTGTTCTTTAAATTTATCTGCAGGAACACCACATACTGGACATTTTTCTGGAGCTGCATCGCCTTCATAAACATAACCACATACTGTACAAACAAATTTCTTCATAATCGCTCTCTCCTTTTAAAATAAAATTTTTATTTCACTTTATCAGTAACAATTACTGTTATTGATATAATACAAGAATTTTTACGGATTGTCAAGACTTATTTATAATTTTTTTCAATAACACTATGATTGAAAATTAGCATTCTTTTTTATCTTTACAACATTTGCATTTGCCAAAGAAATATAACTGATGGCCATGAATTTCACCATCATAAGACTTCTCTGCCATCAGATTAATCATTTTAGAATCCAGATCAAAAAGATCATCAACGTTTCCACAATCTTCACAGATAAAATGATAGTGAGTTGTTGTTCTTGCATCAAATCTGTCGCTATTCTCACCACAGGAAATTTTAATAATTTCTCCCTGCTGTGCAAGAAGTGTTAAATTACGGTAAACAGTTCCAAGACTAATATTGGGATATACTTCACGAATGGCTGTATATACCATATCTGCAGTTGGATGATCGGTTCGATCCATAAGATAATTCTTAATCGCTTCTCTCTGACGGCTATATTTTAATGTAGCCATGCGTAAGCCTCCTTTCTTCTCGCTGATATTAGTAATTATTCTTATTACTTTTATATGATAACAAAAAAAGCAGAATCGGTCAAGCGACTTTTCTGCTTTTTTTACTATTTATGAATTATTTACCATTTATTTACTTTTAATGACGATGCGTATTAATTGCATATTGATCATAAGTCTCTACGTTAGCAAGAATCGCACGGTCATCTGCTGCCGCAATCTGGGCATTACGGTCTTTCATAAAGGTGCGTTCCTTATTAAGCATCGCAGGGCCATTGACACAGCCACCGGCACAGGCCATACCTTCAATAAAGTCTTCGGTTAAACGTCCGACTTTGAGTAATGTTAATGCTTTCTTACAATCTATGGCTCCATCTGCACGATAAACTTTGACGTCAATATCTTCGTTGCGTTCCTTAAATGTCTGAAGGACAGCCGCTGTAACTCCTCCAGATACCGAATAGTTCTTTCCATACTTACTTCCCTGCTGAAGTTCTCCGGTGTAATTCGCCGGATCAATACCCTTTGCTTCAAACATCGCATATAATTCTTCATAAGTTAATGCATAATCCGCACCGCCAAGGGCAATGGAATCAATAACCTCACTCTTCTTCGCAATACATGGTCCGATAAATACGCAAAGCGCATCCGGATACATGGCTTTAATCAAACGTGCTGTAGCCTGCATTGGAGAAACTGTTGTAGACATCTTGTCTGCCAACATTGGAAAATGTTTTTTAATAATATTCACAAATGCCGGACAACAGGATGTTGTCATCTTTTCGCCTGCTTTAACTTTTTCTTCTAATTCTAAAGCCTCGCTCTTCGATACAAAGTCCGCACCAAGAGAAACTTCAAACATATCCTCAAAACCAAGATCTTTGACGGCTTCACGAATCATACCTACAGAAACATCTGCACCAAACTGTCCTTCAATGGCAGGTGCAACCATAGCATACACTTTAACACCGCCACGCATCAGACGAATCACATCGACCATAAATGTTCGATCAGAAATAGCCCCAAATGGACATCCGACAATACACTGTCCACAACTAATGCATTTCTTATCGTCAATTTCAACAATCATATCATCGTCATAAGTAATGGCATCCACTGGACATGCACGTTTGCATGGACGCATTAAATCTGCAATGGCGTTATATGGACACGCATCCACACATTTACCACATTCTTTACATTTCTTAGGATCAATATGCGCACGTCCGCCTTCAAATGTAATTGCCCCGAAATTGCAGGCTGTCATACATTTTTTTGCCATACACATCTGGCAGTTGTTGGTCACACTGAAACGGTTGATCGGACAGCCTTCACACGCTGCCGGAAGAACCTGTACAATATTTTTAATATTTCCACCTGGCAATGGTGTATATCCCTCTGCAAGACGCACGCGCTGACGAATAATTTCTCTTTCTTTATATACACAGCAGCGATACTGAGCTGTATTGCCGGGAATAACTGTATATGGGATTTCGTCCGCTTTTTCTTTTAGTTTACCATCAAAAGCCAGACGGGCAACCTCTCGATATACTTCAAACTTAATTCGGTTAATATCTGTCATAAATTCATTTTTCATGTCTATCTCCTATAAGGTCTATACGACTAATAATACTTCACAGTAACTGTTTTTCCCATCTTCTTACATTCATTCAGCAACTGTTCAACCAAACGCTGACGAATACTCAAGTCAAAGGACAAGGCTGCAGCCTGGTAGGTTTCATTGATTGCTTTACCTACAAACAGATTGAGACAATTGCACTCTTCAATAAGAATTTTACTGAGTCGTGCTGCACCATCCATACTATAAAGGATTTCAAAGAAACCATCATCCACATGACCTTCATTATAATTATGTAAAATCTGCACGGTACGGTTTAAAGTTAATACGCCTTCAGTCACCAGTTCCATCCCCTCAATTTCTCCTATTGGAGGAATGTCCGGATCGAAATAAATGAGTGATGCTCGAATTGGTTTTTTCAAATATCTCGAAACGATATTCGCAGATGTCCCTCCACATACAATATGACTTCCCGGCATCGCCATAAAATCATCCATCACCCGGGTATCATCCTCTTTATATACGGGTGGTCCGGTAAATAAATTCACCGTTTTTGGTTCCGTAACCTTAATTGCAATGACCGTCGTATCATCTCCAGGTTTTCCATCATACAATTCGTTACAATGATTGCTGATCATGGACATCAATCTGGAACTGGATATATCTTCAGAGCAAAGCTGTTCTACATATTCTACAACTTCTGCTCTTGGCCATCCAAAACCGGCCCGAGTTCCAACCCCTGCATGAATGACACCGTCACTCATCATGATATAATAATCGCCATATTGCACATTAAAATGATACTCTCTGATGATCTTACCTTCGATTTCTTTGACAATAAACGGAACATTTTCATGATGACCGTCACGAATTAATATTCCGCCCGGATTGTCATATTCCAGTAAAAGTGCCTCACCATTTTTATAGACCTGTAAAACGCTAAAGGTCGAATAAGCCACCTGTCTAGTCTGACATACGGGTAAGGTTTTAGCAATCGTTGTTACACACTCTTCGATAGAAGACCCGTTTTTCAACATGGTACCCATAATCTTTGTGGTCAACGTCGATAAAATATTTGCTTTAACACCACTCCCCATACCATCAGACAAAACGAGAATATCTGAATCTTCGGTTCGAATGATTTCTACCGTATCACCGCACAGCTCTTCTTTTGCCTTATTCAGGCTTTTCCATGCGATATCCAGGCTTTTATTCATAATCTTTCTCTCCATCATAGAAAATACTATCCCGCATCTTTGTCAGAGTCACTTTGGTTTCTGCGGTCGTTTCTCCAAGTAATCCGGCAATCTCCTGAGCAACCATCATCTGCTTGTCGATAACCTTCTGCGCAATCTCCATGGCCTCCAAACGCATACGATCATGCTGTCTGTGCATCTTTTCTTCTTTTGTAATATTACGAATAATGCCCAGAACTGAATTCATTTCTTCAATATAAATAATGTTCTGAATGGTGATCAGACCATATTTTTCATATTCTATTTTTTTATTTAAAATACTTTTCTTCTCGTTCAAAACCTGTTCAAAATAGGACGCATCAAAAAGTCGGGATAATTTCATACCTATCGCTTTCTCTGCAGGAAGCTTAAACCATCGTTCTGCCGCATTATTAAACTGGATAATATCCAAATGCTCATCCACCGTAATAATCAGGTTGGTTGATGCACCAAGAATGGCATCGGCAATGGAACTTGCCCGCTGATATTTATACGGAATACAAAGATTCAACTGATCTTTGTTCTGACAAAGGGCAATCGCTTTATCGCGACACGTACGATAGCCGCAAGCACCACAATTTAACTGCTTTTCCGGACTGGATTTGCCGTCTTTGCGCAATGCCTCCTGAATTTCTTCCTCAGTTGGCATATAAACACTGCGTGTTGTCTTACGAAAATCACGATGAAGATCCAGCTTCGCTTCCAGTTCTTCCGAATACTCTGGAAATTCTCTCAAAATATTCTGATTTGCATAAATACGCGCTTTAAAGCGGTCACTTCGCTTGCCGCCCGTCAACGGACCATTGATACAGCCACCGACACATGCAGACACTTCAATAAAGCAGTTTTTAATCTCCCCTTTTCGGATACATTCAAACATCTCTTTTACGGCATCAATACCATCCACATACAAACGATCATATTTGCCAAATCCGTGATGTGCCTGAATCGACGAAATCACGCCCCCAGTCTTCCCATATAAGCTGCTGATTTTTGTATCTTTGCCTTCCAGGTGTGCCTCTTTACACGCTTCAACAACAATGTCTGCCTGCTTAAACAGACGCGGCAATTCCTGAAAATCAAGAATGGCATCCACATATTTCCCACGACAACGTTCACGCAACGCCTCTTTGCCCCTGGCAGAACAACTTCCGATATAAACAACTTTAATATCCGGACCATATTCTTCTTTCAACATCATTCCGTGAGCTGTCATCGGTGAAATGACCGGTGCCATATACGGAATCATATCCGGATAATAACGTTCAACCAATTCATTGATGGATGTGCAGGAAGATGTGATGATATTCTCCATCTTGCCTTCTTCAATAAGTTTTTCATAGGCACGCGTTATGTATGTTGCCGCCTCTGCAGTCTCCCTCACATGATCAAAACCAAATTGATATAAGGCCGCACGAAGTTTACCCGGTCCCCCCTCTGTGCTTCCCCATAATCCAAGATACGATGGATCCAAAGACACAACAATCTTTTCGCCATTCAGCATATACTGTTTGACCTTATTCATATCACTGACATAAATAATGGCATCCTGTGGACATGCCTCAAGACATTTTCCACACAGAACACACTCGCGTGCATCATAACGCACATGCTCATTTTTAATATGAATGGCCTTTACCGGACAAATACGCACACATTTATAACAATCCTTACACTTTGCAACTTTAAATCCAATTGCCGCCACTAACGCACCCTCCTGAGCACCTCATCATTAAAGAATGTATCCACCGTATCCGGTGTTACAGAAAATAATTCTTCATCAATCTTCACACAAACACCTTTCTCACACTCACCTGTGCAGAAAGAACCATTTAATTCAATCTGAGAACCAAGATTATTCTCACGGATTCTTTTTTCAAGTCCCTGAATAATACTTCTGGAACCTTTCAAATGGCAGGAACTACCAATACAAATTGTGATTACCATAAGCTGCCTCCTATATCTTTTTCATACTTTAATTATAGATTATTTATCTGTTCTGTCCAGAATTTTTCCACCAATTCTTCAACAGATTCTTTATCTGTTTTATCAAAAGGAATCCATTCCCTCGGGAATAAACGCTGATAACCGGAATAGTTAAAGCGTTCATCTAATAATGCGATAACACCTTTATCCGATTCCGTACGGATCACTCGGCCGCCAGCCTGTAATACTTTATTCATTCCGGGAAACAGATAGGCGTAATCAAAACCCTGACCGGACTTTTCGTCAAAATAAGTTCGCAAAAGCTCCCGCTCACTTCCAAGCCCCGGCAAGCCCGTTCCAACGACAATGGCTCCGATCAGGCGATCTGCCTTAAGATCAATGCCTTCTGAGAAAATACCGCCAAGCACACAAAACCCCAACGTTGTTTCATGGGGCTGTTCTTCAAAATGTTCCAAAAATGCCTGTCGCTCATCCTCGTTCATATTACTCTCTTGTTTAAATACTTTCAAGCCATTTCCTACTTTTTTAAGTTCGCGATCAGTAAAGATTTCAAAGACCGATTCCATAAACGCATAAGAAGGACAAAAAACAAGATAATTACCGTTCTTTGCACGAACAATCTTTAAAATGTACTCTGCAATCCGTTCATATTGCTCCGTATTTCTTGAGGTATATCGACTGCTCACATCCTTTGTCATAAATACCAGACGATTTTCTGTGGAAAAAGGCGATTCCACATACAGCTCATAATCCTGTTCCGGCTTCTTGCTGAGCAGATCTTTATAATACTGAATCGGCAGCAGTGTTGCCGAAAAGAAAATCGTGCTTCGGCTCATACCGATACGCTCACCCAGGTTTCCGGAAGGATCTACACAAAAGAGACGGATCATAGCATCCTGCCCTTCTCCTTCTGTATAAATAATATATTTTTCATCTAAAAGATCATAGGTATTTATGAAACGACGTGCATTGAAATAAAGCTCTGTTACCGTTTCCCGAAGTTCCCGTTCCAGATCCTCTTTCAGATAATCCTCCATATCCGAAATCATACGCATCAGCTGAATGACAAAACTTCCCACTTCCGAAATCACCGCATAATTCCCACCGGATATTTTTCGAGATTCCTCATAATCCTTTAAATACTGACCGCATTTTTGAACTTTTCGTGCGAGTTTTGGTCTTGTATTTTTTAATTTACGATAAACATCCCGAAACTCTCTCTGATATAAAATAACACTGTACATCTCCCTTGCACGGTCCACCAGATTGTGGGCCTCATCCACAAGAAACAGCATATTGGTCATCGGATCCGCAAAGAAACGCTTGAGATACACCACCGGATCAAAAACATAATTGTAATCACAGATAATAGTGTCACACCAAAGAGAAATATCTAACTGATACTCAAACGGGCATACCTGATGTTTCTCAGCATAAGCCGTAATACACGCTCTGTCGATTTTATCCTCGTGGGTGATCATATCAAAGACCGCATCATTCACCCGATCAAAATGACCTTTTGCCCGTTCACAATATTCCGGCTGACATATACATTCTTCCAGTGGACAAATTTTTTCTTTTGCGGTAAGTGTTATAAACTTCATGCGGAGCCCCTGATCACGAAGCAGTTCGCCCGATTCTTCAGCTACTGTTCGTGTAATGGTTTTGGCTGTCAAATAAAAAATCCGTCCGCATTTACCACCGCCCATAGCCTTAATGGACGGAAATAATGTTCCCAGAGTCTTTCCCGTTCCTGTTGGTGCCTGAATAAATATATTTTTTCCTTCTTCAATCGAACGAAACACACCGTTCATCATCCGCTTCTGACTTTGACGATACTCAAAAGGAAAAACTGTCGTTTGGATACTTGCATCACGGATCTCTTTCCATTCCATCTGCCACTTCGCCCATTTCGCATATTGAAGAACCAGATTTCGAAACCAGATTTCCAGTTCCTCCGTCTTTCGTTCATATTCAAATATTTTGATATCTTCTGTTTCCAGATGAATATAGGTCACACGGACTTTAATTGCATCCAAATCATGTTGTTTCGCATAGATACAGGCATAACAATTCACCTGAGCCACATGAAGCAGATCCGGTTCTTCAAATTTATCCAGTTTCGTAAACGTGCCTTTAATCTCATCAATAGTAATATCCTGCGCATCCATTGGATTGAAAATAATCCCATCGGCTCTGCCTTCCACCTGAATATCCAGTGTGTCATCCATAGAAATCCATCGTTTTAAACCAACCTCTGCTTTATAGTTGCTACCGCTCTGCTTTTGCAGCTTTCTGTGGGCGCGGCTGCCCGCCTGCATAGCATCCACATCGGATAAGGCTCCAGATTTTTGATCAATATCTCCGTATCTTAAAATAAACTCTACTAGATTTCGTACCGAAACACGAACTTCCTGCTTCATATGCTCACCTCCTGTCCACATATTTCTTTCTCTATTATAACAAATAATCGCTTAAACCTCACGGCCTAAGCGATTTATTTAAAGATGTTTTTATTTTATATAATTTTTAAAAAATTCTACAAGCTTCTTCATCTCTTCATCCGTTCCAATCGTAATTCTTAAGTAATTATCAATTCTTGGAAGGCTAAAGTAACGCACGAAGATTTTCTGCTCACGAAGGGCCATAAACAAATCTTTTGCTGCATACTTTGGATGCGTCACAAAGACAAAGTTTGCCATCGGTTCGTTAAATTCAAAACCGAGTTTTTTAAGTTCTTCGCATGTCCATGCACGTGTCGCTTTAATCTTTTCCACACATTCTTCAAAATATGCACGGTCTTTGACCGCTTCTGCACCAAGCATCAGTGCTGCCTGATTCATGGTATAGGAGTTGAACGAATACTTGTAATCATTCATGGCCTTAATAAGCTCTGCATTACCTAATGCAAATCCGATACGCATGCCTGCCATCGAACGGGATTTTGAAAAAGTCTGAATAACAAGTAAATTATCGTACGTGTCAATAAGCTTTCTTGCAGACACGCCTCCGAAATCAATGTACGCTTCATCCACGATCACAAGGACATCCTGATTGTGTTTTAAGATATCTTCAACAAATTCAAGATCTTCATAAACCGCTGTCGGTGCATTTGGATTTGGGAAAATGATCCCGCCATTCTCTCCATAGTAGTCTTCTTTGCAGATTCTAAAATGTTCATCTAAAGGTTTCGTCTGGTATGGGATGCGAAATGCATCTGCCCAAACCGGATAAAAGGAATAAGTAATATCCGGGAATAAAATCGGTTTTTCACTGTTAAAAAACGTCTGAAAAGCCATAGCAATGACATCATCCGAGCCAACGCCCACAAAAACCTGATCTGAATCAACCTCGTAAAAATCAGCTAATGCATGTGTCAAAACGCTGGATGTTGGATCCGGATACAAACGAAATTTATCTGTATCTAATTCTTTTGCCATCGACACAACACCCGGTGCCGGTGGGTATGGGTTTTCATTGGTATTTAATTTAATCATTCCCAATTCATTTGGCTGTTCACCGGGTGTATAAGGAACAACACGTCGCACGTAATCTCTCCAGGTCTTCATCCGTATTCCACCTTTCATTTAATCCATATTATTTAAAATATGTTTCTGCCAACGCTTTAAACGCAGGCATAGAACGTTCAATCATATCGTAGGATACACAATAAGCAATGCGTACATAGCCCGGGCATCCAAAGCTTGCGGCCGGTACAAGAAGCAAATGATGTTTTTTCGCTTCCGCAACAAACGCTTTTTCATCTTCCACCGGAGATTTCATAAAAAGATAAAATGCTCCTTCCGGACGGACACATTCAAACCCCATATCGTTCAAAGATTGATACAGGAACTTTCTATTTCTGTCATAAACTTCCACATCGGTCTGTTCATTCAAACACTCTTTAATCATCAACTGCTGCAAAGACGGTGCATTTACAAAACCAAGCACACGATTTGCAATGGCAAGTCCTGTCAAAAGGCCTTCATAATCATCAATATCTTTTGGTACAGCCAGGTAACCGATACGTTCTCCCGGCAGCGACAACGATTTACTAAAGGAATAACCAATGATGCAGTTTCGAATATATTTGGTCATAAACGGTACAATCACACCATCATACACCAATTCACGATAAGGTTCATCTGAAATCACATAAATAGAATGACCGATGCGTTTTTCCGCTTTTTCTAAAATCACCTGAAGGCGTTCAAGTGTTTCTTTTGAATATACAACTCCGGTTGGGTTATTTGGTGTATTAATAATCAGGGCTTTCGTACGCTCTGTAATTTTTTCATCCAGCATATCCAGATTTGGCTGGAAAGATGGTGGATTCGGCGGAATCACAATAAGATTCCCATGATAGTTGCGTACATAATTGGTATACTCCCCAAAAAATGGAGCAAAACAAATCACTTCATCCCCCGGATCAAGGAGTGTTCGAAGAACCACATTCAGTCCCCCTGCCGCACCGACTGTCATGAGAATGCCTTCCCATTCAAAGTCTGTACCGAATCGCTCATTCAGAGAATTTGCTACGGCTGCACGCACTTCTTCATACCCCGCATTACTCATATAACCATGTACATAAAGGGAATTTTGTTTATCCAAAATCGCTTTCATCGTTTCTCTTACCGATTCCGGTGCCGGTACACTTGGATTTCCCAAACTAAAATCGTAAACATTCTGAGCACCGACTTCTCTTGCCATCTCTTTTCCTTCTTCAAAGAGTGCCCGAATGACCGAGTTCCCTTTGACTAACTGTTCCATGCTTTTTGAAATCATTAATTTATGCCTCTTCTTCCATGTTGCTCAACTTCGCTGCCTGATCTGCCGCTGTCAGACTATCAATCACTTCTTCAATATCACCGTTCATAATTTCATCCAAACGGTGAATGGTTAATTTAATACGATGGTCTGTACAACGTCCCTGAGGGAAATTATACGTACGAATCTTTTCGGAACGGTCTCCGGTTCCTACCTGATTCTTACGAAGGGAAGCTTCTTCTTTCTTTTTCTTTTCAAGTTCAAGATCATAAAGTCTGGAACGAAGAACCTTCAAACCTTTTTCTTTATTCTTTAACTGAGATTTTTCATCCTGACATGAAATAACAATGCCTGTTGGAATATGCGTAATACGCACCGCAGAGTCCGTTGTGTTGACACACTGACCGCCATTACCGGACGCACGGAATACATCGATACGTACATCATTCATATCCAGCTGAACATCCACATCTTCTGCTTCCGGCATAATTGCAACAGTAACTGTCGATGTATGGATACGTCCACCGGATTCTGTTTCGGGTACACGCTGTACACGGTGAACACCACTTTCAAATTTCAAACGGGAGTATACACCATTACCAACGATCATGAATACAACTTCTTTAAAACCGCCAATACCACTTTCGTTGACACTCATCATTTCCACTTTCCAACGCTGTTTTTCAGCAAACTTGGAGTACATACGGAAAAGCTCAGCCGCAAATAAAGCCGCTTCATCACCACCGGCACCTGCACGGATTTCAACAATAACGTTCTTTTCATCCATTGGATCCTTTGGAATCAATAAAATCTTTAATTCATTTTCAATTTCAACGACACGTTTTTTAGACTCTGCCAATTCTTCTTTGGCAAGTTCACGCATTTCTTCATCGTCTTCCATCTCTAAAAGTTCAAGACTTTCTTCAATATTCTGTTTTTCCTGTTTATATTCGGTGTATTTTTCAACGATTGGAGCCAAGTCATTCTGTTCTTTCATCAGTCTGCGAAAACGTGGCTGATCATTCACTACATCCGGGTCATTTAATTCTTCCATGACCTGCTGATAACGGATCAAAAGGTCCTCTAATCTGTCAAACATCTTTTTTCCTCCAATTCAACTCTATCTTTATCATTCCTGGATCAACAGTCATCTTCTGCCGTAAACCACACGATCCAGTCCGGCTAAATCTTTAACCGTATGTATATCTCTAAAACCATTTTCCTTTAAAATCTGTGATACAGCTTCACCCTGTTCACAGCCGATCTCATAAAAAAGCCATCCTTCCGGTTTTAACCAGTTTACAGCTTCCTGTGTAATCTTTTTATAAAACTCCAGACCTTCGTCCGCGGCCTCTAATGCAAGGCGTGGTTCGTGATCACGAACCTCCGGCATCAATGTTTCAATGACTTCTGCCGGAATATACGGTGGGTTTGATACAATCATGTCGAATGTTTCAACACAATCATCTCCCACAAGATTCTCAAACAGATTACTGTGAATCCATGTCAGACTATCCACATTTCTGCCGTCTCTCATCCATCGATCCCGATTGAAAAAACCATTCAGACGTGCTGTATCTAATGCGCGTTTCGAAATGTCGACACCCATGCCCTTTGCATACTTTCCGTGAACCATCAGACTCACAGCAATACATCCTGAGCCTGTACACATGTCGATAAAACTGCCGCCTTCGATATTCGCTTTATCAAGAATCGTTTCCACCAGCACTTCTGTGTCTAATCTCGGGATCAACACCGAATCATTGACCATAAAATCAATACCCATAAAATCTGCAGACCCCATGATATACTGAAGCGGATAATGGGTACAGCGCTGATCGATCAGCTTTAAAAACTTATATTCTTCCTGAGGATCTGCTTCTGTATCGGCCTGTATTAAATATCTGGCCCAATCAAAATCACAGATATGCTGAAGCAATATTCGTGCTTCCATCGTACTGTTTTCAATACCATGTTCAGCCAGACGTGCTTCGCCTTCTTTTAATAATTCTCTTAATGTTTTCATACGTCCAATTCCTTCTGAAACTCTCGCCAGTCATAAATGGCTTCGATGGATGCGATGGCAACTTCCAGCATCTCTTCATCCGGTTCTTTTGTTGTAAATTTCTGCATCCAGAATCCAGGTTTACTCACCAGACACACAATTCCCGAATCATGTCTGCCTGCCCACTGAATAATCTCATAGGACACCCCGGCAATGATCGGAACAAGCAACACGCGACAGATGACCTTTAATATCATATTCTCCATTGGAAAAATCTGAAAAAATACCAAAAAGAAAACAATACTTACAAACATAACGATAAACAGAAAACTGGTACCGCAACGTTTGTGAAAACGGGAATATTTCATCGCATTCTCCGGTGTAAGTTCCTCACCATGTTCAATGCAATTAATCGACTTATGTTCTGCACCATGGTACATAAACAGACGTTGTATATCTTTCATTCGGGAAATCAAAAGAATATATGCGATAAAAATGAATAATCGAACAACACCTTCAAGGACACCGAGTGCCAGACTGGAATCGATAAAATGACGAAAAATGTTCGAAACCAGAAATGGTAAAACCATAAACAGACCAATGGACATCGCTACAGACAGGATAACCGTCAGTGTCATAAACAACGAATCCGAGGATGTATCTTTTTTATCCATCTGTTTTTCAGTCTGTTTTTCATCTTCATCTTCAAAAAAGGATGCAGACCACATCAACGTCTTCATACCAAGTGCTAATGAATCAACAAATGCAAAAATACCACGGATGATCGGAACACCTGAAACATGGGCACGCTTGCCAAGGCTTGTATATGCCTCACACATGGTTTCAATCTTACCGTCCTCTTTGCGCACAGATACTGCATAGTGGTCTTCATAACGCATCATGACACCTTCCATGACTGCCTGTCCGCCAACTTTTGCATACTTCATATATTATAACCTCTATTCATTTAAACTACATTTTTATAGTACATTTTTACTTTATGAATTTCTACACTTTTTTCACAAAAAGTGATTGGATAAAATAATTTTCTTAGAATAGAAAAATAGGTTGAGATTTTTAAAAAACCTCAACCTTACTGTAACACTTTTCTTATTCCTGAGTAAGACCATACTTACGATTAAACTTATCGATACGGCCACGAGCTGCAACAGCTTTCTGCTGACCTGTATAGAAAGAATGGCACTTAGAACAGATTTCAACGTGAATTTCTGGCTTTGTAGAACCTGTAACGAATTCGTTACCACAGTTGCAAGTTACTTTTGCCTGATAATATTTTGGATGAATTCCTTCTCTCATTTTTGACACCTCACTAGTACTTTTTTCGCTCTCTAAAAAATATTAAAACTGACGAATCAATTTTTTCATTATAAAAACAGCTTGTTCATTATAACATGGTTCAAAAGGGCTTTCAAGTCCTTTTTTCTTTTTCCCTCATGAAAAAATGTATTTATTTTAAATCAAAACATCTTTGTACGCTTCATCATATTCACAAAAGCTTTATTATCCTCAGAATGCATGAACATATCCAAAATTCGTTCCAATGCTTCGTCCGCCTTCATGCCATTTAATGCTTTTCGCATGGAGTATGCTGCTTCAATCTCTTCCTTAGACAGGAGAAGATCTTCTCGACGGGTTCCGGATTTTGCAATATCCACCGCTGGAAAAATACGCTTTTCAGATAACTTGCGGTCCAGAACAAGTTCCATGTTGCCAGTTCCCTTAAATTCTTCAAAAACAACATCGTCCATTCGGCTTCCAGTTTCCACAAGTGCAGTTGCAAGAACGGTTAAACTGCCGCCTTCACGCATATTTCGTGCCGCACCAAAGAATTTCTTCGGCATATACAATGCCGCCGGATCCAAACCACCGGACAATGTACGTCCGCTTGGCGGAACAATCAGGTTATAGGCTCTCGCCAAACGGGTAATACTATCCAAAAGAATAACGACATCCTTTTTATGTTCAACCAAACGTTTCGCACGTTCCAATACCATCTCAGACACACGTTTATGATGTTCCGGCAATTCATCAAAGGTTGAATAGATGACTTCGACATTCTTTCCCGTAATTGATTCACGAATATCTGTGACCTCTTCCGGACGTTCATCAATCAGAAGAATAATCAGATTCAATTCCGGATTATTCTGCGTAATTGCTTTTGCAATCTGCTTTAGCAAAGTGGTCTTTCCTGTTTTCGGTGGTGCTACGATCATACCTCGCTGCCCCTTACCAATTGGAGAAACCAGATCCATGATTCGCATCGGAACACCGCCACGATGGGTTTCGAGGCGAATACGTTCATTCGGAAAGATCGGTGTCATATCTTCAAAATTCTTCCGTCGACTTGCAACAGATGGATGTTCGCCATTCACGGAACGAATAAATAATAAGGCACTGAACTTTTCATTCTGGGTTTTTACACGAATATTCCCCTCAACAATATCGCCCGTCTTCAAATTAAAACGGCGAATCTGTGCGGGAGATACATAGATGTCATTGGAACCTGGAAGATAGTTTTCGCATCGAATAAATCCGAAGCCATCCGACATGACTTCAAGAATACCATTCGCCATCTGCCCGCTGTCCAGATGCTCTGCAGGAGTTTCTTCCTGGGCTTCCATCTCTAATTCTGCGCCCTTTTCCAAGACTTTTTCTGCTGCCTTTTCTTCCGTGTGCTCTGTTATAACCGCTGGAACCTCTTCCATCTGTGTTTCTTCAATCTTTCTCTGTTTCTCTTCTGCGTCCGACGCTTTTTCCTGTTTATATTTTTCTTCTAACTCTCCAAGCAACTGAATTAACTGCGGTTTACGCATCACGGATACGTTTTTTACCCCCTGCGACTTTGCCAGCTCTTTTAACTGAACCAGGGATAAAGTTGCAAATTTTTCGTACATGCGTATCCTCCTTCTCCTATAATTAATCTCTATGGTTAAATGTCGATTTTTATCGTTTTTCATTCATGATCCCAAAATAACTATTTTTATTATACATGAAAAAAAGCATAAATAAAGTGAAATATTTCGCATTTTTCGACACTGCTTCTTTATGACTTACTCTATAATTTTTTAATTTTATCAAATTAAAGTATTGAAATTCAAAAAAAACTATACTATAATTACAACGAATTGCAACATCGCAATATACACTTCAAGGAGGGATTTTATTATGTCATATAGCAACAGCATTATCGAAAGTGTAATCAAAAAAAATCCAAATGAACCAGAATTTATTCAGGCAGTTACAGAAGTAATGAACTCTTTAAAATTGGTTGTAGACAATGAACCAAAATATCAGAACGAAGCACTTTTGGAACGTATTGTTGAACCAGAACGTGTTATTATGTTCCGTGTTCCTTGGGTAGATGACAATGGTAAAGTACAAGTTAACCGCGGTTACCGTGTTCAGTTCAATAGCGCTATTGGACCATACAAAGGTGGACTCCGTTTCCATCCATCCGTAAACCTAAGTATTATCAAATTCCTTGGATTTGAACAGATTTTCAAAAATTCCTTAACCGGGCTCCCAATCGGCGGCGGAAAAGGTGGTTCTGACTTCGATCCAAAAGGCAAATCCGACCGTGAAATCATGGCTTTCTGCCAGAGTTTCATGA
This sequence comes from Lachnospiraceae bacterium, assembly GCA_017391465.1. Next base: position 21,252 of record JAFOYH010000003.1, read on the forward strand.
CAGAATTATGCAAACATATCGGTGCAGACACAGACGTTCCTGCAGGGGATATTGGTGTTGGCGCACGTGAAATCGGTTATATGTACGGACAGTACAAACGCATCCGCAACGTATATGAAGGTGTTCTCACAGGTAAGGGTCTGACTTACGGCGGTTCTCTTGCTCGTAAACAGGCTACAGGTTACGGTCTCGTTTATCTTGTTGATGAATTATTAAAATGCAAAGGTGATACACTTGTTGGCAAAACAGTAACAATTTCCGGTGCGGGCAATGTTGCTATCTATGCCTGCGAAAAAGCACTTCAGCTCGGAGCAAAAGTTGTCACACTCAGTGATTCCACAGGTTGGATCTATGATGCCAACGGAATTGATCTTGAACTTGTAAAAGATATTAAAGAAGTGCGTCGCGCACGTCTTAGCGAATATGTGAAA
>JAFOYH010000132.1 GCA_017391465.1 Lachnospiraceae bacterium
CCCACGTATCCAGCTTGGAAGGCTGGTGTTCTACCATTGAACTACACCCGCGCATAAAAAAGTCGGGGTGACAGGATTCGAACCTGCGACCTCTTGATCCCAAATCAAGCGCTCTAGCCAAGCTGAGCCACACCCCGTAGTCACTCGCGTTTCTCGTTTTCATCTCTGTTCCGTAACGCAAGATTTATTATATATCATTGTTTTTCAGTTGTCAACACTTTTTTTAACTTTTTTCGAAGTTTTTTTATGTTGTTTTTCTCTCAACTGAGTACTTTTATACTATAGCATAAGAGTTGTATTTTGTAAAGCCCTATTTTTCAAAAAATTAAAAATTTTTACGCAATTCATACAAAAGGAGCTGTGCTCCAGTGATGAATCACTTCATCACATTTTACACAGCTCCTTCTTTTTATTAGGATATTAAATAACTTCAGAGATTAAATTATTTTACATCGCCATACATGAAGTACCAGTATCCTCTTGGGGAGTGCCAGATACCTTCAATGTCTTCGCTCTGTAACCAGAAGTCATTGTAGTATGCTAATGGAATACAACCTGCTTCAGCGAAGAGGATATCTTCAGCTTCGTGAAGAACTGCAGATCTTTCAGCAGCATCTGCTGTCTGACGGGAAAGATCCATAGCAGCGTCAAATTCTGCACTGTTGAATTTACCATCGTTGTTACCGTTTGTAGAATATAATAATTCTAACTGGTTAGAAGCATCTGGATAATCTCCTACCCAACCGTTACGAGCGATATCATATTCGCCTGCACGACGCATTGGTGTGAAGGAAGACCATTCAACGATTTCTACAGAACAGGGAAGTCCGAGTTCTGCCCAAGCCTGCTGTAAGTATTCAGCAACTGGTTTGTGGTAGCCTGCTTCGTTTGTAGAATATGTGAAAGCTGGGAAGCCTTCGCCATCTGGGTAGCCTGCTTCAGCGAGTAAAGCTTTAGCTTCTGCTAAGTTAGCTTCGAAATCTGCGCTGATGTAGCCTTCGCCGTTGTTGGAGTTAGCGATGAATTCAGAACCATCTGCATCCATCCAACCTGGACCCATGAAGTTGTATGCTGGGGAGTATGTACCCTGCATGATTGTGCTAGCAACATATTCTCTGTCGATTGCCAAGCTTAATGCTTTACGAACGTTAGCATCTGTAAATGGTTCTTTTGCTGTATTTACAGATACATAGTAAGTTCCGATGATTGGTTCTACGTGGAAATCAGCCTGTCCTTCGAGGGATGGAATTTCTTCTGTAGGAACGTCTTTAATCATCATAACTTCACCACTCTGGTAAGCTGTGAAAGCAGCATTGGAATCTTCCATAAGTACGAATTTGATGCTGTCAAGTTTGATATCGTCAGCATTTCTGTAGTGTTCGTTTTTGCTCATAATGATATGAGAACCTGGAACCCATTCAGTAACGTGGAAGGAACCGTTAGAAACATAAGTTTCTGGAGATGTTGCCCAAGCATCACCGTTTGCTTCGATTGTAGCCTGCTGAACAGGGCTTAATGTAGCGAACGCAGCAAGGTCACCAAAGTAAGAACATGGGTTAGCAAGTTCAACTACTAATGTGTGATCATCTGTTGCTGTTACGCCAAGAGCGTCAACGTTGCCGTTGATTGCTTCGTCATAGCCTTTAACCATACCAAGTACAGTTTCTGCGTATGGAGCTGCTGTAGCAGGATCACATACACGTTTCCAGCTGTATACGAAGTCATGAGCTGTTAAGTCTGTACCATCAGACCATTTCAAACCTTCGAAAAGTTTGAATGTCCATGTAAGACCGTCTTCAGAAATTTCAGGTAAATCTGCACAACCTGGCTGAAGCTGTTCGTCCTGACTATATGTTAAAAGACCTTCAAATGCATGAAGAATCATACATCCGCCATCAGATGCGGAGTTTAACGCAGGGTCGATAGTTTCAGGGTCTGGACCAACCTGAACAACGAGCTGTTTTTCTGCAGCTACGTCAGTGTTTCCTGTATTAGCTGTTTCTTTGCCACCACAAGCAACTAAAGAAGAAGCAATCATAGTAACTGCTAATACGAGTGCAAGCATTTTCTTTTTCATAAGAAAACCCTCCTTGAAATAATTTTATACAATCCACTTAAGTCGTGGCACTGCACTTAGATGACCTTGTCAAGGTGATGACAGGCAGCGTAATGTCCTTTAGATACTTCACGCATCTGTGGTTCTTCACATACACACTGTTCGTCTGAATACGGACAACGTGTACGGAAGCGGCATCCGCTTGGCGGATTCAATGGACTTGGAACGTCGCCTTCTAACACGATACGCTTATTCGCTCTGGCAACATTAGGGTCTGCGATTGGAATCGCAGAAATCAGGCTTCGTGTATATGGATGAGCACTGTGGAAACAGAGTTCATAACTGTCTGCAATTTCAACAAGCTTTCCAAGATACATAACGCCGATTCTGTCAGAAATATGTTTTACAACAGAAAGATCGTGGGCGATGAAGAGATAGGTAAGTCCCCTCTGTGCCTGTAAATCTTCAAACATGTTAACAACCTGTGCCTGAATAGATACGTCAAGCGCAGAAATCGGTTCATCACATACGATAAATTCCGGGTGTACTGCTAAGGCTCTGGCAATACCTACACGCTGTCTCTGTCCACCGGAGAATTCGTGTGGATAACGGTTTGCATGCTCTGAGTTCAAGCCTACGTCTTCCAATAATTTAATAATCTGATTATAACGGTCCTGACTGTCTTTTGCAAGATTATGAAGGTCAATTCCTTCACCAATGATATCCCCAACGGTCATACGCGGGTCAAGGCTGGCATATGGATCCTGGAATACGATCTGCATCTTACGACGATATGGAAGCATATCCGCAGAAACTTTTTTCCCTGGATGTTCTTTGCCATCCGGTCCTAAGATTGGAAGACCACTATCATAAATCACTTTGCCATCATATGTGATACGTCCCGCTGTTGGTTCATAAAGACGAAGAAGTGTACGTCCTGTTGTTGTCTTACCGCAGCCGGATTCACCTACGAGACCTAATGTTTCGCCTCTTTTAATTGTAAAAGAAACATCATCAACCGCTTTGACATATTTTTTGTTAGCTCCGAAGCCACCGGCAGGAAACCATTGTTTCAGGTGCTCCACTTTCACTAAATCATTACTCATTTTTAGCACCTCCTTCAAATTCTGCCTTCTGGTTCAACCAGCAGTGTGCATAATGTACATCATCAAACATTGTCTGTGGAGGCATTTCTCTCAGACAGATCTTCATACATTTATCACAACGGGAAGCAAATTTACATCCTTTTGGAGGATTTAACATGTCAACAGGTGTACCTTCAATTGGAACCAGTCTTTCATGATTCTTTGCATCCATACGTGGAATACTGCGAATGAGACCTTTTGTATATTCATGCTTTGGTTCATAGAAAATGTTATCTGTTGTACCATATTCTACGATGTTACCGGCATACATAACTGCGATTTTTTCACAGGTACTGGCTACGACACCAAGGTCATGTGTGATCATAATGATCGCCATGCCGAGTTTGTCTTTTAATTCCATCATAAGCTCAAGGATCTGAGCCTGAATTGTAACGTCAAGTGCTGTTGTTGGTTCGTCTGCGATCAAAAGCTTTGGTTCACAGGCAAGTGCGATCGCGATCATAATACGCTGACGCATACCACCGGACAGCTCGTGTGGAAACTGTTTTAAACGTTTGTCAGGTTCGTTGATACCAACCAATGTCAAGAGTTCTCTTGCACGTTCTTTCGCTTCCTGTTTTGTTTTATTTGTATGAAGACGAATAACTTCTTCAATCTGGTTACCAATTGTATAAACCGGGTTTAAACTTGTCATTGGATCCTGGAAAATAATAGAAACTTCATTACCACGCATCTTACGCATTTCTTTTTCTGTCATGTCGTTGATACGGTGTCCGTTGAAATCCAATGTTCCGCCGATGAGTTTACCAGGATATGCTGTAAGACCCATCAAGCTATATGCTGTAACAGATTTACCGGATCCACTCTCGCCTACAATACCAAGAACTTCTCCTTCTTTCATGTGAATCGAAACTCCGTTTAAGGCTTTAACTTCACCTGCAGGAGTAAAGAAAGAGAGACGTTCATCTTTTATTTCCAATAAATATTCACTCATGTGTACGTGTCCTCCCTTTCTCGATTAATTCTTTAATTTAGGGTCAAATGCATCACGAAGACCATCACCAAATAAGTTAAAGCTTAAGATAATCAAACTGATCAAAATAGAAGGAATAAATAACAAATGTGGGTAAGTATTTAAACCGTTGATCGCATCCCCAGCTAAAGATCCTAAAGATGGCATTGGCACTGCAACACCAAGACCAAGGAAAGATAAGAAACTTTCTGTGAAGATGGAAGATGGAATCTGAAGTGTTGTCATAACGATCAGAGTTCCGATACAGTTTGTTAACAAATGTTTTCTGATAATATGGCCTGTTTTTGCACCGAGTGCTTTTGCTGCTGTTACGTATTCACTTTCTTTTAATACAAGGATCTGGCTTCGTACCATACGTGCCATACCTACCCAGTAAAGAAGAGCAAATACGATAAAGATACTGATCATGTTTGGTCCGACAACCTGAATCCACTTGAACATTGGTTTTTCAGCCAAAAGAGCAAGAGGTTCTTTGATAGACACGGATAACAATACGATCAGCAGGATATCAGGTACTGTATAAATGATGTCTACAAGACGCATCATCAAAAGGTCGATCCAGCCGCCAAGGAAGGCTGCAACGGATCCGAATGTAGCACCGATAACAAGAATAATCACAGCGGCTACAAGACCAACTGTAATAGAAACACGGCTTCCCATCATAACACGGATCGCATAGTCACGACCAAGCTTATCTGTTCCCATAATATGAGGGAAAACATCTTCTCCATTTTCAATTCTCTCAAGTTCTTTTTCAGAGTATTCCATTGGAGCTAAACTCTCAGAACCTTTGATCTGCTGTGAATAAGTATATGGATAAAAGCCTGGTACAATAAATGAGAAGATCATAATAACTAAAATAACGAACGCACTTACCATAGCGATCTTATTCTTTAATAATCGACGTAAACCATCTTTCCAGAAGCTTACGCTGTCTCTCATCACGACAAGACTTTGTTTCTCTTCGTTACTTGCAGGGAGAAAATCTTCCTCAGTCAAGTCCAACTGAAAACTCAATGGATTTTTCGTCATTTTATTTTCTCCTTTCTATTTCAACTTAATACGAGGATCGACAAGTGTATAGACGATATCCACGATAACGTTGATGATAACCATTAAAGTTGCAAGGAAAATGGTAGTACCCATAATGATTGTGTAGTCACGGGCTGTGATGGAACCGATAAACTCTCCGCCAAGACCCGGGATTGTGAAAATCTTTTCTACAATGAAACTACCACTTACTGTGTAAGCCAACATTGGACCTACATAAGTAATAACAGGCAAAATTGCGTTTCTTAACGCATGTTTAAATAACTGTACAACCTGAGAAAGACCTTTTGCTTTCGCTGTACGAATATAATCCTGACCCAATACATCGAGCATAGAAGATCTCATCAAACGTGTAATGTATGCCGTCGGATAGAACGCAAGTGCAATGACCGGCATGACGTAATGCGCCGGCGAGCTTAGCCCAAAAGTTGGCAATACTTTTAAGTATACACCAAAAAGATATAACAATAAGGTACATACTACAAAACTCGGCACGGCAATACCGCATGTCGCTATGACAATAATCGTATTATCCAGTACCTTACCTCGATTCAGTGCCGAAATACATCCCAATGGAATACCGATCAGAAGTGCAGTCAATACTGCTACACCGCCCAATCTGGCAGACACAGGGAATTTTGTTGCAATAATAGATGATACAGAACGTCCACGCTGTTTTAAGCTGTCTCCCAAATCTCCGTGGAGAGCATCTGTAATGTAGGTTTTATACTGTTCGAACAATGGTTTGTCCAAGCCATATTTCGCTTCCAAGGCTGCCTGAGCCTGTGGCGAAATAGCTTTTTCTGACATAAATGGCCCGCCTGGTACCAGGTTCATAACGAAAAATGTCAATGTGGCTACAACAAAAATCGTAACAGCCGCCATAGCGAGACGTTTCACGATGTACTTTAACATGATTTCACTCCTTCTTCTCAAGCTATGGTATTCCATTCATCCAATAAGACTCTCCCCTAATTGAAAAAAGAGCTAAATAACCTGTTCCGCTCAGCGGGTTACCGGAATTTAACTCAAATACCACGCATAATTAGTTCTCATTATATAATTTTTTTATGCTAATGTCAAGAATTTCGACAAATTCATTGATGTATTTTTGGCGTTTTAGACAAATTTTTTTAATTAATCCAGATAAATGATCTCAAAGTTCACATTTTCATCTGCATCCATATGCATAAGAATATATGATGGTTTTCGATTTTCCTGTCTTGGATATGTCAGACTGCCCGGATTTACAACAATAATACGCTCCTCATCATCGACCAGCGGGCGGTGGGAATGTCCACAAAAAACAAGATCGCATTTTCTGGCTTCTGCTGCCAGTTTTACTTTTTCCAGATTGTATGTCACACCATAACGATGTCCATGGGTCATGAAAATACGATGCCCTTCCATTTCAACAACCTGTTCAGCCTGTGCCGGCGAAAAGAAATCGTTATTGCCGCTGACCATATAAACCGGACATGGACAAATGTCTTCAATATAGGATTCACTGCCTTCCATGTCTCCCAGATGAAAAACTGCATCCATCGGATAATTCTGCAGCAAAACTCTTTCTAAATTTCTATCATTTCCATGTGTGTCACTTACAATTAATACTTTCATATAAGCCTCTTCTTCACTCTATTCTTCAAAATTCTTCCGAATTATTCAGCAATTCTTTGCTCAATGATTTCTTTCATTTTCCGAAGTGCTTTGCCACGATGGCTGACCTCATTTTTCTGCTCTGGTGAAAGTTCTGCTGTTGTACATCCAAACTCCGGTATATAAAAAATCGGGTCATAGCCAAAACCATTTTCACCAGCAATTTCAAAACCAATCTGACCTTCTATGGTACCTCTGCGTGTTTCTTCTGTGCCATCCGGAAATGCTGCAGCGATCACACATACGAAACGCGCCGAACGTTCATCACCTGCTAGACCATCTAAACGCTCAATAATATTTTTATTTTTAATATCATAAGATGTATCTTCACCCATATAACGTGCAGAATAAATACCCGGTTCTTTGTTGAGTGCATCAACTTCCAATCCAGAATCGTCTGCCAGGACCATATATCCCGTCAAATCCCGGATTGTTCGGGCTTTAATCAGCGCATTTTCTTCAAAAGTTTTTCCATCTTCCACGATATCTGCCTCAATACCGGCTTCTTTTAAAGAAAGAACTTCCACATCTAAATCCTTTAAAATTTCTCGAATTTCCTTCATCTTCCCCTGATTGGAAGTTGCAAATATTAATTTATTCATCGAAATCTCCTCTCAATCTGTAAATGCCTTTAAACAAATATTGCACCCATATTCCTGCTCCGCAGATGTCCACGTTATCCCATCAAAACTGACATAGCCTTTGCCATCATCAAGAACAGCATTTGCCGTCAGATCCGATGCTGCATATTCTATAGCAATGGGACGATCGCATCCCTTTGTTGTCATACATACAATCACCGCAAATTCTTTTCCGGCATCCAGTCTGACTGACTCCTCCAGTTCAATGGTATAATATCCGCTTTTTTCCAGATAACCGCTGCCCACATATATTCGTTGGGCTAAATTTTCTATCTGTGTATAATCCGGCACCACATATAAATCATAACACGACTCTTCTTCGACCGCATAAAAACCTGCAGCTTTCAGTACTTCATCATCATAAGCCCTATATACATTGGAGAACCAGGCCGTCTCCGCTCCATATCCAAGTGTACCTACCCATCCTAACATATCCGACTGATAAATCCTAGTGTAATTATCTGGATTTTCAAGGCGTGTATAGGCTGCTGCCTGTTTTCCGAGAACCACATCCTCATAGGAAACATAAAAATATCCATCTTCTCCAAAGGATTCTCCCCAACTGTTTCGACATATAAATGCTCCGTCCTGCTGAGGCATTTGATTAAAATATGCTCTGGAAAAATGATCATCCCATCCCACGATCACCACATCATGATTGGCTTCCTGATCACCCGAATAATAATAAGCACTATGGTCTGTATTATAATCCAGAGACTCATCCTCTGCATGGGAAATGGACATATAGATTGGACTTTCCAAACCTCCATATTCCATAATCATACGTTTCATTTCATCGATATCTTTTTCCTTTAATATCTGTGCTTCCTGCAAATGTTTTTCTGCAGAAACCTCCGAATTTGTCACACCGTCGCCATAAGGATCATTTTCCTCAGACACGGGTCCACGCCACGCAGACAAATAAGCGATGGCCATATTATAATCACCGCCATCGGTCGGCGATATGGCAAAACCGTTATTCATCGTCATATGGTCTACTGAAAATCTGGTACCTTCTTCGACAGACGTCATCATTTCCAATGCGGCTGTTGACGCAAAAGCCCAGCATGTACCATGTATTCCCTGATCTTCCACAGAATTCAGTGATCGATATGTTCTCAGATCATATTGTGTCGGAAGCTTTTCTTCTGCATCCAATTGAATCTTCAGAATATAGGTTTCCGTATCCCAATTCCAGATAATACCAAGATCATCCATCAGCATTGTCACATCCACCCACGTCTGACCTTCTTCAACCGGCATCCATTGGATTTCCAGACAGGAAACAGCTTCTCCAACCGGCATCATCAAATGCATCTCATCGGACATATAAGCCGATGTTTGAACTTCCTGATCATCAACAATGACTAAAAATCCATGTTCATTAACAGAGCTGGCATATTCTTCCATCGCACGACGCTCCTGTGCCAATGCCAGATTCTCCTCAATATTTGATAACATCGAGCATCCTGTACAAATTCCCAGAATACAAAAACATAAACATACATAGCCAAAACGTTTTAAACGCCCCAATTTAACCCTCCTGTTTTTTGCGTCTTGGAGGCTTTGGCCCCATAAACTCATATAAATAAGTCTTGATCATACCATTATAAATTTTTCGATTCTTGTCTGCTTTTTTTCCTATGTATTTCTCTGTCTGATCATAGGATGTCAACACAAAGCAGGACCATGAATCCAGACGTTTAAATGCCTCACCGATCTGTGTATATAATTCAGGCAAAGCTTCTCTTTCTTCGAGTCGCTCACCATATGGCGGATTGGTGATCACAAAGCCATATTTCTTCGGATGATTTAATGCACTAACGGGTCTCTGCTGCAAATGAATCAGATGATCCACGCCTGCATCAATGGCATTCTGTCTGGCATTGCGAATCACATCGCCATCAATATCATATCCCTGAATATCCATATCAACGTCATCACGAATAAGGTCATTGGCTTCCGTAATGGCATCATACCAGTTTTTCATTGGCAAAATATTCTTCCATGCTTCCGCAGTAAATTCACGATTCATCCCTGGTGCAATATTCGCTCCAATCATCGCTGCCTCTATTGGGAATGTTCCACTGCCACAAAACGGATCTACTAAAATTCGATCTTTATTCCATGGCGAAAGCATAATAATTGCTGCAGCCAGCGTTTCTGAAACCGGTGCTTTACTTGTCATTTTTCGATATCCACGTTTATGTAATGAATCGCCGGAAGTATCTAATGCAATCGTCACTTCATCTTTAAAAATAAACACTCGCAATGGATATTCCGCACCATCTTCTTTAAACCAATCCAAACGATAGGTCTGTTTTAAGCGTTCAACAATGGCTTTTTTAACAATTGACTGAATATCCGAACTGCTGAACAATTTACTTTTCGTTGTCGACGCTTTTTTTACCCAGAACTTTCCATCCGAAGGCAAATATTCTTCCCATGGAAGCGCCTTTGTCTGTTCAAAAAGTTCATCAAAGGTATACGCTTTAAATCTTCCAACCGTTAAAAGCACACGCTCAGCTGTGCGCAAAAAAACATTTGCACGCGCGATGGCCAATGCATCCCCGCGAAAAGACACACGGCCATCTTCTACACGCACAATTTCATATCCCAAATTTAAAATTTCTCGTTTTAATATCGATTCCATACCAAAATGACATGGCGCTGTATATTCATAGAAGGTCATAAATTATCTCCTTTATTTCATTTCGTTTTTATAGTATATACTCTTTCACAGGCATGAACAAGAACAATTTCTAAAACTCTCTATAGAAATTATGACATATATAACCATGCGTTTCATCCATCACATTTTGGATACTGTCGGTCCTCGCCATAACTCCATTCCACCCACAAGACTGAAGGTGTTATAACCCATTTCACTCAAACGCCGTCCCAGTTGAAGACTCGCTGCTCCTCGTTCACAACACAAAATCAGAATTCCGTACATTTTCAGCAACGCCATCGTTTCATCAAATGTATCATAGGGTATGGATACCGCTCCAGGAATGTGGCATTGATCATATGCCTCTTTATCCCTGAGATCTATAACCACCGCATTGCCTTGCCGAATATATCTTAAGACCTCCTTCTGAGATACCAGATCCAAGCTCATAGAATCACCTCATCCTCTATAATCCAGTATATTCCTTCAAAAACTATCTGACACAAAAATACCGCAGCCAATGATCTGCTGCGGTACCTTGATTTTCAATTCAATTATCTGCAATTTTTGGATGTGTTTCTCTCAGATGTGTTCTGAGATACACCATTCTCAGTCATACCATTTTTAGAACTGTTGCGTTCATTATTTCTGGATGTGTTCTGAGCAGAACTGTTCTGTTCATTGTTTTTGGATGTGTTGTTAGTGTTTTTTTCATTGTAATTCTTTGCCATAATAGAACCTCCTTCATAAGATTACACTCAATATTATGGCTTCAATCCACAAAAACAATACGTCAAATTAATAGTTATATTTTCCAGTCAAAACAATTTTTCGAATATAAGAAAATGTCTTGTCTTCTCCATATTTACTGTTCATGATCAACAATCGTTCCAGAAGTCTGCGTGAATCCGGATGAATTGTCATATACTTCCATGTCCGTTGATAATAATTTAATGCATCATTATCCGTATAGGTTTCTTTGGCATAAATTTTAGATGCCGCCAGACGATCTACATACATCTCAATCACATACTTCATGGGCATCTTCATTCCCTGAAGCCCCTTTGATCGATCTGCCTCCAGGTCAATCCAGTATTCGTAATGGTGTTTATTACGTCCTTTATGATGCAGCCATGCTCTTGAATATCCGACCACTTCTTTTTCAGCGGCATTTGGACTTCGATTTCCCTGATAATATAAAACACCTGTCCAAAATTCTTCCGGCGTATATTTGGACAGATCATGCAAAATTCCCTGTTTATACAAGCCTAATTTAAAACACCCCTGCATAACAAGCCATTTGTGTTCCGTAATTGTTTTCAAATGATTCCACGCATTTTTTAATGACATCCATCTTCACCTTCTCTATTCTCACGTAACATTAAACTATGATTGAACCGTCAAAATTCCCTGACTTAAGCCACTCACAACAAAGAGAGTGTCATCTCATCGATCACACTCTCTTTAGGATACTCTACTTTATAAGGAAATACAACTTAAGTTTTTAAACAGCAGGTTTTTCGTACAACTCATTAACTACATAGCCCTGAACCCGCTGTATAGCTCCAATTTCTTCCAGAGTCAGTAACATACGGTAAACGGTAGCCTGACCAATATTCGGATCTCTTCGGCAAATCTCATAATAGATTTCCTTAAAGCCTCCGGCCTTTTTCTCGGCTATAACTTCGACCATAAGCTTTCTCTGTTTTGTAATTCGTTTACCGCGATTTTTTAATTCTCGAATCATATCCATTGATGTCCACATGTCTATCTTCCTTTCAAAATCGCTGATAAGCAAAAGTTAGTTCTTTCTAACTTTGATTATAGATTAGCATTAACTAACCGAAATGTCAAGTACTGTTTTCACATTTATGGTTTTTTTTTCATTTTATTTATGGTATAATGAGTGCAATATTTTTTGACAGGAGGATGAACTCGTGAAGATACATGAATCCGCTGAAAATTATCTCGAAACAATTCTTGTTCTCAGTAAACAGCAGCCACAGGTTCGTTCCATCGATATCGCAACAGAACTCGGTTTTTCAAAACCCAGTGTTAGTGTTGCCATGAAGAATCTCCGTGAAAACGGCTACATTCTGATGAATGAACATGGACATATATCTTTAACCGAAAGTGGTTACCAGATTGCCAATACAATTTATGAACGACATACATTATTATGCGACTGGTTGGAACATATCGGTGTTTCCAAAGACATCGCAGAGCAGGACGCATGTAAGATTGAACATGTCCTCAGTCCTGAAACATTTGATGCAATCAAAAAATACATTGTATCAAAATAGTCATTTCTTTTACCATAAACATTCTAACAAAAAATCGGGCCATCCCCAGTGAGGAAATGGCCCTTTTATATTCTCTATATCATGCTGTCTGACTGACATTTATCGTTCTCGTATCATTTTTACAAGCTGAATAATTATTGTTGGAATCACTGCCAACATATAGATCATTCCGAACTGTAAAGATGTCAACGGTGCGACCATAAATAAACGTTTTAAAAATGGCACAAATAATACAAGATTCAGGAAAAACATACCTGCAACAAATGCTCCAAGACTTGCCGGATTCCCGGAAAATCCCAAATGTAAAACAGAATGTTTGCTTCTGCAATTAAATCCATGGAAAAGACGTGCTGCTGTAAGTGTTGCAAAAGCCATCGTACTTGCAAGCATAGCATCACCCTGGGACAAGCCTAAGTGGAATGCAATCATTGTCACAATGGCGATTAAACCACCCTGAAGTAAAATGTTTGTCATAAACTCACGTGTCAGGATACCTTCTTTCGGATCACGCGGCGGATCGGACAGCAGGTCTTTTTCTGCAGGTTCCATGCCAATGGCAATGGCTGGCAGTGAGTCTGTCAATAAGTTAATAAAAAGTAAATGTACCGGCTGGAATGGCACAGGTAATGCCATTAAAGATGTATAAAGAACACTTAAAATCCCTGCCATGTTGCCTGAAAGCAGGAACTGAATCGCATTTTTAATATTCCGATATACATTTCTTCCGTTGGCAACGGCTTTAATAATCGTCGCAAAGTTGTCATCTGTAAGAATCATTGATGCTGCATCTTTCGATACCTCTGTACCTGTAATCCCCATAGCAACACCGATATCGGCTTTTTTCAATGCCGGTGCATCATTGACACCATCGCCTGTCATGGAAACGACATTGCCGCGTCTCTGCCATGCATCAACAATACGGATCTTATTTTCCGGTGATACACGGGCATAGACAGAAATCTGCGCAATCTTCTGATCCAGTTCTTCATCGGACATGGCATCTAATTCTGTTCCTGTCACAGATAAATCGCCATCTTCAAAAATACCAATCTGTTTTGCAATCGCTGTTGCCGTAATCTTATGATCGCCTGTGATCATGATCGGTTTAATGCCCGCACGTTTGGCATCTGTAACAGCATCTTTCGATTCCACACGTGGTGGATCAATCATTGAGATTAAACCAATAAAAATATAATCCTGTTCGGATTCCAACGTCAATGTTTCGTTTTCTCTGGCTTCTCGATAAGCAAATGCTAAAACGCGCAGACCATTTTCTGAAAAATGCAAATTCTGATCCAAAATCAACTCTTTATCTGCATCTGTAATCAAACGTACACCTTCTGCTGTGTGAATACGTGTTGTACGATCAATTAAGACATCCAAAGCGCCTTTTGTCAGCAACGTCTGGATACCATCAATTTCATATTTTGTCGTCATCAATTTACGATCCGAATCAAACGGAATCTCCTCAAGACGTTTCATAGATCCTCGTATAGCATTTTCATCTAATCCAATATTTCTGGCCATTTCAATCAATGCATATTCGGTTGGATCTCCGATACCCTTGCCATCGACAATCTCAGAATCATTTGTTAGAACCGCATCATAAATCATATAACGATCCAATACATTCTGAATGTCTAATGTTTCCGGAGCTTTTTCCTGCTGATCAATATAAATATTCTGAACAGTCATTTTATTCTGTGTCAGTGTTCCTGTCTTGTCGGAACAAATAACAGACACACACCCAAGACTTTCAACTGCTTTCAGCTCTTTGATAATGGCATGTTCTTTTGCCATTTTCTGTGTTCCCATTGCCTGAACAATAGTTACAATAGAACTCAATGCTTCCGGAATCGCGGCTACTGCTAACGCAACCGCAAACATAAGAGAATCTAAAATTGGCATCTTACGATACATGCTTAATGCAAATACAATCGCACAGATAATCATAATCACAATGGCAAGTTTACTGCTAAACTGATCAAGACTGACCTGTAATGGTGTTTTTTTCTCTTTTGTAGCATTCATGAGACTGGCGATCTTACCAATTTCCGTATTCATTCCTGTGTCTGTAACAACGACAATCGCTCGTCCATAAGTTACCAAACTGCTGGAATAAACCATGTTTATACGGTCCGCCAATGGTGTTTCCCCTTCAATGACATCTTCCGTTTTATCCACACTTGTTGATTCCCCTGTAAGCGAACTTTCATTGACCTGCAAAGAAAAACTATTCAAAACACGACCATCCGCAACAACAAGATCACCTGCTTCCAAAATCAGAATATCACCCGGAACAACATCTTTTGACTGAACTTCAATCTTCTGTCCATCACGAATCACTTTCGCTGACGGAGACGATAGAGATTTCAAACTATCTAAGGATTTCTCAGCTTTTTTATGCTGTACCGTTCCAAGAATGGCATTCAAAACAATCACTGCTACAATAACGATTGTACTTTCACTGTTTCCTGTCATCATGGAGACTATAGCCGCAGCAATCAATATGATGACAAGTAAATCTGCGAACTGAGATAAAAATACTTCCAATGTACTTTTTTTCTTTCCCGCTTCCAAAACGTTCTCTCCTTTTGTACGGAGCATTTCGGCGGCAGATTCTGAGGTATGTCCATCCTTCGTTACATGAAGCTGATCTAAGACTTCTTTCTCTGTTTTCTGATACCACATCTGCATATTATTTCCTCCTTCATCGACCAAAAAAAGAGACTTTCAATGTATCTACTTAAAATCTCCAATTCTGTTTAAATAGATACATTAAAAGTCTCGTAACCATTCAATTATATGGTATACATCACCAGACCTCTCGGCCGCGATTGTTGACGATGTATTTCTACTACTCCCTTTTAATGAAAGTCCTCACTGACCTTCTTTAAATTTCTCTAAAGTATAACTTTTTTATTGTTTTATGTCAAGATGGATTCTATGATCTTTTATTTCTTTGCCGTTCTTTTGGAATGTTTTTGCTTTACCGTAATTTCCTGCAAATTTAAAAAAGCCCCATAAGTATCTTACGAGGCTTTTGTATGTGCGTTAGAAGATTCGAACTCCCGACCTTTTGGTCCGTAGCCAAACGCTCTATCCAGCTGAGCTAAACGCACATGTCTTAACAACAAAACTGATTTTACACTAGTATTTTAAGAATGTCAATACTTTTTTTAATTTTTTTTATTTTTTAAAATTTAAAGAGATGTGCCCCCTTCAATCCTGGATTCACATCTCTTATTTTATATCCTATTCTTCATCTTTACGACGCTTGAAAAGAATTCCTGTCATCACAGAACCCGAACCCAACATCATTCCAAATGCAGGTACAATCATCGCTGTATCTCCCGTCTTTGGAGTATCGAGTTTATTTGCTTTTTCGAATGTTACGTGAATCGTATGGTTTGAATCAACTGCTGTAAATGTATACTGATTGTTGGAAACATATTGTTTTTTACCATCAATATAGATTTTTGATACTTTACATCCCGAATCCGGTGTCAATGTAAACGTGTAATTTTCGCCTTTTTTAACATTTATCGTACCCTCAGGGCTAATCGAACCATTGGATTCTGAAGAAGCTGCAATCGTATATTCTGCAGCCGGTGCTTCAGTTACATTAAAGCGTACACTTAAAGACTGAATTACCCCTGTCGCTTGCCAACCATTTTCTGTATAAACTTCACGTTCAAAATCCACTGTGATTCGATAATTTCCAACATTTACCAAAGTAAATGTCGTTGAGTAATCCGGTGCATTCCAATCTGTAAAAGATTCCTGACCCCAATCCCAAGAACGGGGTACCCAGCGTTCATCGTTTATCGATGGATTGATAATATCCATTCCCGCTCCTACTGCCGTTGCAGTTAATCGTGTACCTGAAGTATATGAAACACCGTCTGCAACACCTGTAATCTTCGATTCGCTAAACTCTACAATATCCGTTGTATCTTCATCGTGTTCTAGAAAATCACTTACTGTAATTTTTTCTTCTTCAATTGGAACAAAATTTCTGCGTAACGCCATCAACGAAATATTTTCAACAGCAAAGGATTCCCGAATCTCCGAGTATATTTCGTCTTCGTTTTCATCCTCAATCTGAGATTCTGTCTCGCTTTCTGTCTCGGTCTCCGTTTCGCTTTCTGTCTCAGACTCCGTTTCACTTTCTGTTTCAGATTCTGTTTCGCTTTCTGTCTCAGATTCTGTTTCGCTTTCTGTCTCAGATTCTGTTTCGCTTTCTGTCTCAGATTCTATTTCGCTTTCTGTCTCAGATTCTGTTTCGCTTTCTGTCTCAGATTCTGTTTCGCTTTCTGTCTCAGATTCTGTTTCGCTTTCTGTCTCAGATTCTGTTTCACTTTCTATTTCAGATTCTGTTTCGCTTTTTGTCTCAGATTCTGTTTCACTTTCTATTTCAGATTCTGTTTCCTTTAGATCTATTCCTTCTTTTTCTGTTGTAACATAAAATGTTTCGCTTTCTGTTTCATCCAAAATGAATGCTCTACAGAACATATACTCAACATTTGCCTCCAAGTCGGAGAATTCAACGTAAAGGACCTCACTGTTCTCTTCACTTTGAACATATTGAACCTCTTCTGCCCAATTCCAGATATATTTCCCTTCCGAATTTAAACAACGAATTCCATACTTATATCCCAATTCAGCTTTCAAACGAACACTATGACTTGTTACGGACCATACCATATTTTCTTCAGACACTTCCATTGCATAATTATATGCTGGTATAGATAATGTCGTTGTAACCGCTATTCCTACAGCCATTGCCACAGCTATTGCTTTTACTCTATTGTTTTTCACTGGAACGCACCTCTTTTCTATCGAACATAGTTTAACATATATTCTACCATTTTTGTACCCCATTCCCAAATAAGTTCCTCTTAAATGAGTGTAGTTTTCCTATAAAAGCAAAAAAAGAGAAGCTAATTGCTTCTCTTTTTTGTGCCGGCGACCGGAATCGAACCGGTACGGGAGATTAGTCCCGCAGGATTTTAAGTCCTGTGCGTCTGCCAGTTCCGCCACGCCGGCTTAAATGGGACCTACAGGGCTCGAACCTGTGACCCTCTGCTTGTAAGGCAGATGCTCTCCCAGCTGAGCTAAGATCCCATGTCATTTCATCTTTAATTGTACTTTACAGGCCTTTTCCCTGAGTGGACCTTCGGGGACTCGAACCCGGGACCGACCGGTTATGAGCCGGTTGCTCTAACCAACTGAGCTAAAGGTCCATAAAATAAAAAACAGCCGATGATCGGACTCGAACCGATAACCTGCTGATTACAAATCAGCTGCTCTGCCAATTGAGCCACATCGGCTTAATGACTCCAAGGGGATTTGAACCCCTGTTACCGCCGTGAAAGGGCGGTGTCTTAACCGCTTGACCATGGAGCCATATGAGCTATTTTTTATTAAGATTATCCAATCTCAGCTCCCCCTGTTGGACTCGAACCAACGACAACTCGGTTAACAGCCGAGTGCTCTACCGACTGAGCTAAGGAGGAATATGAAGTATCATATACCTTCAAAACTGCAC
>JAFOYH010000067.1 GCA_017391465.1 Lachnospiraceae bacterium
CATCTCTTGAAACATGTAGCCAAACTTCTTGCAACGAATACAAATTATGCGACAATGATCTCTGCACCGAAGTATAAACGGAATAAGTTGAAATTTATTCAACTTTCCAGAGTTGCTCAGAATCAACTTTTAGTGATTGTAATGCTTGAAGGAAATCGGATCAAGAATAAACTCATTGAAGTGGATGATTCGTTTGACGAAGATGAAGTGGCTAAGTTGAATATTTTGCTTAATACATTTCTTCAGGGGTTAAATCTTCAGGAAATCAACATGGAACTGATTCATCAGATGAAGGCTCAGGCTGAAGATTACAGTGAAATCATCAGTCATGTGATTGATGCCATAGCGATTCTTATTAAAGAAGAAGATGATCTTGAAATCTACACAAGCGGAACAACGAATCTTTTGAAGTATCCGGAACTTGGTGATAGGGAAAAAGCATCAGAACTTTTATACCTGATGGAAGAAAAACAGGCGTTGAGCGAGTTGATTGTTGATCCGAAAGATTCGGAGGAAGGCACAAAGAATCCGATTCAGATATATATTGGTTCAGAAACACCAGTCAGCACCATGAGAGATTGCAGTGTAGTTACAGCGACCTATGAACTTGGTGAAGGTTATCAGGGAAAGATTGGAATCATAGGTCCGAAGCGTATGGACTATAAAAAGGTTGTTGGTAATCTGCAGACGATGATGAATCAGTTGGATGATATTTTTAAGAATAAGTAAGAGGTGATGTGCAGTGGCAGAACAGGAAAAAGATTTGAATGAAGGAATCATGACTGAAGAAGTTCAGGCAGAAGATATAGAGAGTGTTGGAATGGAAGTTGAAACGGATACTCCTGAAGAAACAACAGAAGTTGAAGTTGAAACAGAAGAAGCTGAAACAGAAGCATCCGACGAAAAGAAAGAGAATAAAAAAGGTTTCTTTAATCGTGATAAGAAAGATAAAAAAGATGAAAAGATTGAAGAATTAAATGACCGTCTGATGCGTCAGATGGCGGAGTTCGAGAATTTCCGTAAACGTACAGAAAAAGAGAAATCTCAGATGTATACTGTTGGTGCAGCAGATGTCATCGAAAAACTGCTTCCGGTTGTTGATAACTTTGAACGCGGTTTGGCAGCGATGACAGACGACGAAAAAACAACATCATTTGCTCAGGGGATGGAACTTGTTTACAAACAGTTAATGACAACTCTGACAGATATGGGTGTTACACCAATCGAAGCCGTTGGTGTGGAATTTAATCCGGATTTCCACAATGCAGTTATGCAGGCTCCAAGTGAAGAATACGAATCCGGCGTTGTTATTCAGGAATTACAGCGTGGATATGTATATAAAGAAAAAGTAATCCGTTACAGTATGGTAATGGTTGCTGAATAAAGGAATTGAAGTTTGGGTAAATCCAGACTTCGTAATGTGTAAGTTAGAAATGTAAATTTTGATTAGATTCGATTTTTAGGAGGAAAAAATCATGGGAAAAATTATTGGTATTGACTTAGGAACTACAAACTCTTGTGTAGCTGTTATGGAAGGTGGAAAACCTGTTGTTATTACAAATACAGAAGGCGCTCGTACAACACCATCTGTTGTAGCATTTACAAAAACAGGTGAACGTCTTGTTGGTGAACCTGCAAAACGTCAGGCTGTAACAAATGCAGACAAAACAATTTCTTCTATTAAAAGACACATGGGTTCTGATTACAGAGTAAACATTGACGATAAGAGATATTCTCCACAGGAAATTTCTGCTATGATTCTTCAGAAATTAAAAGCAGATGCAGAAAGCTACCTTGGCGAAAAAGTGACAGAAGCTGTGATCACAGTTCCTGCTTACTTCAACGATGCTCAGAGACAGGCTACAAAAGATGCTGGCAAGATCGCTGGTCTTGAAGTAAAACGTATCATCAACGAACCAACAGCAGCAGCTTTAGCTTACGGTCTTGACAATGAAAGCGAACAGAAGATCATGGTATACGACCTTGGTGGCGGTACATTCGACGTTTCCGTTATCGAAATCGGTGATGGCGTTATTGAAGTACTTGCAACACATGGTGACAACCACCTTGGCGGTGATGACTTCGACAACAAACTCACACAGTATATGATCAATGAATTTAAACGCCAGGAAGGTGTTGATCTTTCCGGTGATAAGATGGCTATGCAGCGTTTAAAAGAAGCAGCTGAAAAAGCGAAAAAAGAACTTTCCAGCGCTACAAGCACAAATATCAACCTTCCATTCATCACAGCAACAGCTGAAGGTGCAAAACACTTCGAAATGAACCTTACACGTGCTAAATTTGATGAATTAACAGCTGATCTTGTAGAAAGAACAGTTATTCCAGTACAGAACGCACTTAGAGATGCCGGTGTTTCCGCTTCAGAACTTTCCAAAGTTCTCTTAGTTGGCGGTTCCACACGTATCCCAGCAGTACAGGATAAAGTAAAACAGTTAACAGGCAAAGAACCAAACAAGAGCTTAAACCCAGATGAATGTGTAGCACTTGGTGCGTCTATCCAGGGTGGTAAACTTGCCGGCGATGCAGGTGCAGGAGATATCCTTCTTCTCGACGTAACACCACTTACATTATCCATCGAAACAATGGGTGGTATTGCAACACACCTCATCGAAAGAAATACAACAATTCCTACAAAGAAGAGTCAGATCTTCTCCACAGCAGCAGATAACCAGACAGCTGTAGATATCAACGTTGTTCAGGGTGAAAGACAGTTTGCTAAAGATAACAAGAGTCTTGGACGCTTCCAGTTAGATGGAATTGCTCCAGCTCCACGTGGTATCCCACAGATCGAAGTTACATTTGATATCGATGCAAACGGTATCGTTAATGTATCTGCAAAAGACCTTGGTACAGGCAAAGAACAGCATATCACTATTACAGCGGGTTCCAATATGTCTGATGCAGAAATCGATAAAGCTGTCAAAGAAGCAGCAGAATTTGAAGCTCAGGATAAGAAACGTAAAGAAGGCGTAGAAGCTCGTAACGATGCAGATGCTATGGTATTCCAGACAGAAAAAGCTCTCAAAGAAGTAGGAGATAAAGTAAGTGCTGATGACAAAGCAAAAGTTCAGGCTGAAATTGACAGCTTAAAAGCACTTCTTGACAGAACAAACATCGATAACCTTTCTGATAGTGATGTGGATGCACTTAAAGCTGGTAAAGAAAAATTAATGGAAGCTGCCCAGGGTGTATTTACAAAGATGTATGAGGCTGCTGGTGCTGCAGCAGGTCAGGGCGCAGGTGCTCAGAATGCAAATGCAGGCTATCAGGCAGATGATGTAGTTGACGCAGATTATAAAGAAGTGTAAAATATACAGAGTTGATTATGTAAAAAGAGGTTGTTTTGGAGCCGGCATTTTGCCGGTTCCAAGGCGTCCTCTTTCACTACGTTATATAAGAAGGTGACGGGATATGGCAGAAACAAAAAGAGATTATTATGAGGTCCTTGGTGTTTCCAAGTCTGCGACAGATGATGAGCTTAAAAAGGCTTATCGTAAGCTGGCGAAGAAATATCATCCGGACACGAATCCTGGAGATAAAGAAGCAGAAGCAAAATTTAAAGAGGCATCCGAAGCTTATGCTGTATTAAGTGATGCAGATAAACGTCGTCAGTATGATCAGTTTGGACACGCAGCCTTTGAACAGGGTGGTGGCGGCCCAGGTGGATTCGGTGGATTTGATTTCAGCGGAGATATGGGAGACATTTTTGGCGATATTTTTGGTGATTTCTTTGGTGGCGGACGCAGCCGCAGCCAGAGTTATAATGGCCCAATGCAGGGCGCAAATGTGCGTATTAATGTGCGCATTTCCTTTATGGAATCTATTTTTGGTGTGGATAAGAAATTTGAAATGAATATGAAAGACGAATGTCCACATTGCTTTGGTTCAGGGGCGAAACCTGGAACAAAACCGGAAACATGTACAAAGTGCGGCGGTAAAGGTCAGGTTGTTTATACACAGCAGTCTCTGTTTGGTATGGTACGTAACGTACAGCCTTGTCCGGACTGTCATGGTTCGGGTAAGATCATCCGTGAAAAATGTCCGGATTGCAGCGGTACAGGTTTTGTTAAGAATAAAAAGACAATTGAAGTGTCTATTCCAGCGGGTATTGATAACGGACAGAGTGTACGTATCCGTGGTAAAGGTGAACCTGGAACCAACGGCGGTTCTCGCGGTGATTTACTTGTCAATGTTACTGTAGATCGTCATCCAATTTTCCGTCGTCAGGAGTACGATATCTATTCTACGATGTCCATTTCCTTTGCACAGGCGGCTCTTGGCGGTAATATCACGATCAAGACAGTGGATGGTGATGTGACAGAATACATCAAACCAGGTACACAGACAGACACACGTATTCGCTTAAAAGGCAAAGGTGTACCTACAATTCGTAATAAAAACATTCGTGGCGATCATTATGTGACACTTGTTGTACAGGTTCCTGAAAGAATGACCGAAGAACAGAAGGATTTACTCCGCAAGTTCGATGAAGCTATGAATGGTGGTTCAACAGTAAACAGCCAGACATCTGGTTCGACACAGAGTGAAGAACCAAAGAAGAAAAAGAAGTTTTTTGATAAAGTCAAAGAAGCCTTTGACGACTTAGATGATTAATGTGAGGATAAATTTATGAAATGGAATAAATATCGTTTATCAACAACAACAGAAGCCGTTGATTTGATCAGCTACACATTGGCAGAGATGGGAATCGAAGGTATTGAAATTGAAGATAAAGTACCACTTTCTGAAGAGGATAAACAAAAGATGTTCATCGACCTTTTACCAGAATTAGATGAAGATGATGGTACAGCTTTTGTATCTTTTTATATTGAACCGGAAAAAGATCATGAAACAACATTGGAAGAAGTACTTGCGGCTGTGAAGGAACTGGCGGACTTTGTTGATATCGGTGAAGCCACAATTGAAAAAACACAGACCGAAGATATTGACTGGATGAACAACTGGAAAAAATACTGGAAGCCATTTTATGTGGATGAAAAGATTATGATTAAACCAACATGGGAAACTGTTGAAGATGTTCCGGAAGATACATTGGTTGTTGAAATTGATCCGGGTACAGCGTTTGGTACAGGAACACATCATACAACACGACTTTGTATCACACAGGTGAATAAGTTTATTCAGAAAGATATGAGTGTATTAGATGTTGGATGTGGCAGCGGTATTTTATCCATTATCGCATTACTTCTTGGAGCAAAAGAAGCAACTGCAACAGATCTTGATATTCTTGCAGTGAATGCATCTCTTGAAAATGCGGAAGTAAATGGCATCAATCCGGATGTATATACTGTACTTCAGGGAAATGTCATCACAGATGGCGAGTTCCGTCATCAGGTGGGCGAAAATAAATTTGACATGGTTGTTGCGAATATTTTCGCAGAGATCATTATCCCATTGAGTGATGTTGTCAAAGAAATGATGAAACCGGGCGCATTGTTTATTACTTCCGGTATTATTGATGAAAGAGAAGAAGATGTAAGAGCAGCCCTTATTCGTAATGGATTCGAGATCATGGAAGTGACTCATTCCGGCGGCTGGGTATCCTTTACAGCAAAAGCCTGATCGTAAGGGGAATGGAGTCGTCAGATGCCAAGATTTTTTGTAGACAGATCACAGGTTAAAGGTGAAGAAATCGTCATTCAGGGGAATGACGTCAACCATATAAAAAATGTCCTCCGGATGCGTCCGGGGGATGAACTGTCTTTAAGTGACGGAGAAGGTATGGACTATTTTTGCAAAATTTTGTCCATTGAACGCGACGAAGTGCGCGTAAATATTGAGAATTCCTGGAATTCTTATGTGGAACTTCCTGTAAAGATTTATTTATTTCAGGGACTTCCAAAGGGTGATAAGATGGAATTGATCATCCAGAAAGCGGTTGAACTTGGGGTTTATGAGATTATTCCGGTTCGTACGAAACGTGTCATCGTGAAACTGGATGACAAAAAAGAATCAAAAAAGATTGCCAGATGGCAGCAGATTGCAGAGGGTGGTGCAAAACAGTCCGGACGTGGTCTCATTCCGGAAGTTAAGCCCGTGATGGGATTTGCAGAGGCGTTAAAATATGCAGGTTCTTTGGACGCGGCTTTGATTCCTTATGAAAAAGCCGAAGGTATTCAGAAAACGAGGTCGATCATTCACGATTTAAAAGGGAAAAAATCTGTTGCGATTTTCATTGGACCAGAAGGTGGTTTTGATGAAAAAGAGGTGGAAGATGCTATGAACCAAGGTGTATTTCCAGTGACTTTGGGACGTCGTATCCTTCGAACAGAAACAGCCGGACTGACCATGTTATCCATTTTGATGTTTGAATTTGAAGAGGAATAGTATGAAGATAAATTTGGGTCACAGTGCCATTGAAAAAGAAATTTATTTAGATAATGCGGCAACCACACAGGTGTATCCATCGGTGTGTGAAAAGATGGTTGAAGTCATGTCTCATGATTTTGGAAATCCATCTTCTTTACATATGAAAGGCTTTACTGCTGAACAATATGTAAAAGATGCTAAGAAAAATATTGCATCGATTTTAAAAGTGGATGTAAAAGAGCTGGTATTTACATCTGGTGGAACAGAATCCAATAACATGGCGATCATTGGTGCAGCTATGGCGAATAAACGTCGTGGCAATCATCTGATCACAACCTCGATTGAACATGCTTCTGTTTATAATCCGTTTATCTGGCTTGAAGAACAGGGATTTGAAGTGACCTATCTTCCAGTAGATCATCATGGTGTTGTAAAACTGGATGTATTGGAAGAAGCGCTTCGTGAAGATACGATCCTTGTTTCAGTCATGGCAGTAAATAATGAAATCGGCACGGTACAGCCTTTGGACGAGATCGGTGCTCTGATTAAAAAGAAAAATCCTGAGATTTTATTCCATGTGGATGCGATTCAGGGATTTGGTAAGATTGAGATATATCCAGCAAGACTTCATATTGATCTTTTATCTGTGAGCGGACATAAGCTTCATGGACCAAAAGGTGTTGGATTTTTATATATTCGTGACAAAGTCAAGGTAAAACCATTGATTTTGGGCGGTGGTCAGCAAAAAGATATGCGTTCCGGCACAGAGAATGTTCCGGGAATTGTAGGCATTGGTGAAGCTGCCCGCTGTGTATTTGAAAATTTCTCTGAAAAACAGGAAAGATTATATGAACTGAGAGAATATTTTGTGAGTCGTCTGGAACAGATGGATGGCGTCAAGGTGAACGGTTTTGCCCATCGCATATCTGACAGGAACTTACATCAGGGATCGGCACCTCATGTCATCAGCGCAAGTTTTGAAAATATTCGTGCCGAAGTTCTGTTACATGCTTTGGAAGAGCGTGGAATTTATGTATCTTCCGGATCCGCATGTTCCTCCAATCATCCAGCTATTAGCGGAACATTGAAAGCGATTGGAGTGGAAAAGAAATATTTGGACGCGACAATTCGCTTTAGTCTGTGTTATGATACTACAGAGGAAGAAGTGAATGGCTGTCTGGAAGTTTTGGAAGCCTTAGTTCCAATGCTTCGCAGATTTACACGAGGAGGAAGAAGATAATGTTTAAAGCGTTTTTGATAAAATATGGTGAGATTGGCATTAAAGGTAAAAACCGTTACATTTTTGAAGATGCTCTGATCAAACAGATTAAATATGCCATGAAAGACTGTGCTGCTTTTGATGTAACAAAACAGCAGGGACGTATCTATGTGCATATGTTGGAAGACTATGATTATGATCAGGTTGTAGCTGCACTGACACGTGTATTTGGTATTGTGGCAGTTTGCCCGGTGGTAATCTGTGACAATCCTGAGTGGGATAACTTAACAAAAGTGGTGGGAGATTACATTGAAAATGCGTATGAAACCCAGAATTTTACCTTTAAAGTGGAGTCCAGACGTGCGGATAAGAATTATCCAAAGAAATCTATGGAAATCAATGCAGGTATCGGTGAATATCTGTTAAATCGTTTTCCTGAAATTTCTGTAGATGTTCATAAACCGGATGTTCTTTTGAATATTGAAGTTCGCGAAAAAACATACATTTATTCCAAGAGCATTAAAGGTCCGGGGGGTATGCCGATTGGAACCAATGGTAAAGCTATGTTGCTTTTATCCGGTGGTATCGACAGTCCGGTTGCAGGCTATATGATTGCAAAACGTGGTGTTGTTATTGATGCTACTTATTTCCACGCGCCACCATATACAAGCGAACGTGCAAAACAGAAAGTTGTAGATCTTGCAAAAATCGTAGCAAGATATTCCGGTCCGATCAAATTAAACATTATTAATTTTACAGATATTCAGTTGGCTATTTATGAAAAATGTCCGCACGACGAATTAACAATTATTATGCGTCGTTACATGATGCGAATTGCTGAACGTATTGCAAAAGAAAGTGGTGCGTTGGGTTTGATTACAGGGGAAAGTATTGGTCAGGTGGCTAGTCAGACTATTCAGAGTCTTGCCGCAACCAATGCTGTATGTACATTGCCTGTATTCCGTCCAGTAATCGGATTTGATAAGAATGATATTGTTGAAATCTCTGAAAAGATTGGAGCATTTGAAACATCTATTTTACCATTTGAAGATTGCTGCACAATTTTCGTGGCAAAACATCCGGTTACAAAACCAAGTATTCGTGTGATCGAAAGATCTGAACATCATTTGTCAGATATTATTGATGATATGGTGGAAGAAGCCATTCAGACACGTGAAGTGATTATGTGTGAATCGGATATTTAAATTCGAACGGAAACAGTGAGCGATAAAAAGATTGGTGATAAAAAAGGGTATCTCGATTGAGATACCCTAATGCTTTATTATTCAACGATAAAAGGTTTTAAACTTTCAAGAATCCGGTCGTCATCGTCATTATAAATATTTAATGTGATTGGTTTGGATAAATCCAGACTGAAGATTCCCATAATTGATTTGGCGTCGATAACAAAACGACCTGAAATGAGGTCGAATTCGGCA
>JAFOYH010000042.1 GCA_017391465.1 Lachnospiraceae bacterium
ACACATAAGGAGGAAAAACGATGTGGTTTATATATGCATTAGGTTCTGCAGTATTTGCAGCATTAACATCCATTTTAGCAAAGGTGGGTATTGAGGGGGTTAATTCGAATCTTGCAACCGCTGTACGTACTGTGGTGGTGGTGGTCATGTCCTGGGCTATGGTCTTTATTACCAATACGCAAGGAGGTCTTTCCGAAATCAGTAAACGGAGCTGGTTGTTTTTGATCCTTTCGGGCCTTGCAACAGGAGCATCCTGGTTATGCTATTATCGTGCACTGCAGATTGGTGAAGCATCGAAGGTTGTACCGATTGATAAGTTAAGTGTAGTGATCACATTGATTCTTGCATTTATATTTTTACATGAACAGTTTACAGCGAAGTCATTGATCGGCTGCGTTCTGATTACGATTGGAACATTGGTTATGGTATTGTAATAAAATTCAGAAAGGTTTAGTTACATGAAAACTCTTTATATTTCAGATTTGGATGGAACACTTTTAAACAGTAAGGCGAGTCTGTCCGATGATACAAGAGAAACGATAAACAGACTGGTTGAACAGGGGATGTTTTTTACCTATGCAACGGCAAGGTCAGCGATATCTTCTAAAAATGTCACAGAAGGATTGAATCTGAAGTTGCCAATCATTATTTATAATGGAACATTTATTATGGATACCCAGTCAGGGGAATATCTGATATCGAATTACTTTGGTGATGAAGTCAGAGAAATATTGGATGATTTGATGGCACACGATATCTATCCGATTGTTTATTCCCACAGGAAAGATGAAGAGAAATTTACTTATATGCCGGAAAGGGCATCCAGAGGGGTTATGGCACATATTCATCATCGCAAAGGTGATAAACGTACACATCCGGTTGAGACGGTTGATCAGATGTATGAAGGAGATATTTTTTGTCTGAACTGCATTGATGAACCGGAAAAATTATCTGTAATTTATGAAAAGTATAAAGAGCGACTGCATTGTGTATATTATATGGACATTTATACAAAAGAATGGTGGCTTGAGATGATACCAAAAACGGCATCTAAGGCGGGCGCAGCTTTGATGTTGAAAGAATATCTTGCTTGTGATCGTCTTGTCGTGTTTGGAGATCAGAAGAATGATATGGATCTGTTTAAAGTGGCGGACGAGTGTTATGCTGTAGATAATGCGGTGGATGAACTGAAAGCACTTGCGACAGATATCATTAAAGCAAATGATGAAGACGGCGTGGCTCAGTGGCTGACACAAAATAGCAATTTGAAAGGAGCATTTACAATGACAAATAATATTACAATTAATACACACAGCAGTATTCGACTGGACCTGGGGGATATTATATATTTTGATCCGTTTGAAATTAAGGAAGAAGTGCATGATGCAGACATGATCTTTGTGACACATGATCATTTTGATCATTTCTCACCGGATGATATTGCCAAAATTACAAAAGAAGATACGCTGATTATTGCTCCGGAATCCACAAAAGAAAACGTTTTAAAGAATTCATGTATCAAAGAAGAGAACTGTATTTTTGTTGTTCCTGGAAAGAATTATGAAATTGAAGGACTTTTAGTGGAAGTTGTTCCTTCTTATAATGAGGGAAAACAGTTTCATACAAAAGAGATGGAATGGTGTGGCTATATTGTCACAGCAGATGAGGTTAGCTATTATATAGCCGGTGATACAGATGTTGTACCTGAAATTTGTGAGGTCAAATGTGATGTTGCTATGATTCCTGTCGGAGGTACTTATACCATGACCCATGAGGAAGCTCTTGAATTCGCAAAGAAGGCCAATGTATCAGTGATCATTCCAACCCATTATGGAACGCTTGCCGGCGAAAAAACAGCAGGACCGGATTTTAAGGAACTATGTGCCAGAGAATGTCCGGATGTTCAGGTTGAGTTAAAGTTACAGGCATAATATAGGAGGAAGTAGATGCTTCAAATAAAAGAAATTAGGAAACAATATAAAACAGGCGATTTCGTTCAGACGGCACTTGACGGTGTAAGTTTAACGCTGCGTGATAATGAATTTGTTGCTATTCTTGGTCCAAGTGGTTCCGGGAAAACAACACTTTTAAACATTATCGGTGGTCTGGATCGATATGACAGTGGTGACCTTGTTATAAATGGTGTTTCTACAAAAGAATATAAGGACCGTGACTGGGATGCCTATCGAAATCATACGATTGGGTTTGTATTTCAGAGTTATAATCTGATTCCACATCAATCCGTACTTTCGAATGTGGAACTTGCTTTAACTTTGTCCGGTATATCACCGAGCGAAAGAAAACAACGTGCAAAAGAAGCTTTGATCAAAGTTGGTCTTGGGGATCATATACATAAGAAACCGAATCAGATGTCCGGTGGTCAGATGCAGCGAGTGGCCATTGCCCGAGCGTTGGTCAATAATCCGGAGATTATTCTTGCTGATGAACCAACAGGGGCATTAGATTCCGAAACAAGTATTCAGGTCATGGACCTTTTAAAAGAAGTTGCCCGGGATCGACTGGTTGTTATGGTCACACACAACCCCGAGCTTGCTGAAGAGTATGCAAATCGAATTGTTCGTGTTAAAGACGGAAGAATTATTTCAGATACGAATCCTGTGGCGATTACAGCGATGGACACAGTTAATACACGACCAAAATGGACGCGTTTGGGATTTACAACAGCCCTTGGTTTATCTTTGAATAACCTGATGACCAAAAAAGGTCGCACTTTTCTGACTGCCTTTGCAGGAGCCATTGGAATTATTGGTATTGCAGCAATTTTAGCTTTATCGAATGGTGTTAATGACTATATATCTTCGATTGAAAGCAAAATGATGGGGTCCTATCCAATTCAGCTTCAAAAGCAGACGTTTGATATGAGTGGGATGACAGAACTTCAAGACGAGAATATGTCAGAGATGATCGCGAAAGAAACGCATGGGAACGACGGCATTTATTCGCAGAATCTTGTCGCAGCAGCTGTAGAATCCGCACATACAATGCTTATTGAGAACAATCTGAAGAAATTTAAATTATATCTCGACGAAAACATAGATTCGGTTTCTGAACAGGTGGCAGCTGTAGAATATGATTATTCCATTACACCTCAGATTTTCAGGAAAAACGGAGAAGAAGTTATTCAGATTAGTCCGTCGACACTCATAGAATCCGAACCATCCTCCACGGACTATATGAGCAGCATGATGAGTATGTCGACAACAACAGGTTGGAGTGCCATTGTTGCGGATGAAGGTTTGCGAAGAAGTCATTATGAATTGCTGGAAGGTGAATGGCCATCAGATTATAATGAAGCCGCTTTGATCTTAAATCGAAACAATGAAGTATCTGACTATGTTTTATATACATTAGGTCTCATGGATATCAATGAAATGGATAACATGGTTGAGGCTATTCAAAATGATAAAGAATACACAGAAGCAACCGGTGCCTTCAAATACAGCGATGCCATCGGTCTGGAGTATCAGGTGTTTGCACCGTGCGAACTGTATGGAAAGAATACAGAAGAAAATATCTGGATTGATAAATCGGAAAATCAGGATTATTTAAATGCCATTTACGATCAGGGAATTACGGTTAAAATCACCTGTGTCCTTCGCTCTGTGGATGGTGCTGAAATTTCCAGTGGAGTGGCCTACGATAAGCGTTTATCTGAAGAATTGCTTCATGTAACGGCTGAAAGTGACATTGTTCAGGAACAGATGGCAACACCGGATATCAACGTGTTAAATGGTGAACCATTTGAAGATGAAACAGAAGATGATGAGCAAGAGACAACTGCTGTCGAAGAAGCAGAAGTCGCCGAAATGTTAAAACAGGTGGCGATGGTGGCAGAATCCAGAAATCTGATGACTACTCAGATTCCGAATATGCCGGAAACGAATCAACTGCCGAGAGAGATTGAATCTATTTTTCCTCCGGCTTCGGAAAGCGTAACATCATCAGATTCATCAGAAACTACGGAAAGTTCTAAAGAGACAGAACCTCCATTAGAATCAGATACAATAGGAGATACAACCGAGTCTGATGTTCAGACAGAGCCATCGACAGAAACAGAGACAGAAACAGAGACGGAAACGGGTGTTACGGAAGGATATAAAGTTAAATTTATCAACTATGATGGAACTGAACTTTTGCCAGAAAAAAACTATGCTTCCGGCGAAAAGATTACAGAATTTCCGGCAACGGTGCCTGAGCGTATAGGTGATGAAAATACACGCTATATCTTTATTGGATGGAAGTCATCAACAACGAATACGGTACACAGTCCTTTAGATTTGCCGGTTGTTACGGAAGATGTGATCTATATGGCTGTATATTATGAATATATTTTCTCTGCAGAAAATAAAATAGATGAAGAAAAACTACAGGAATTATTGTCCCAGATGGATACAGAGGAACTGATGAAATGGTTAGATGAAATTGGTATGTCCGATTATGTTGAAGGATTTGTGAATGAGATTGTTCAGGAACAGATTCAGAAAATGTATGGAAGTATTGATTGGAGTTCAATTCTTGGAAGTTTCAGTTTTGAATTGACAGAAGAACAGATTGAAGCTTTACTTGCGCGGATGTCCGATCAGACACCAAAGACATATGAAGATGTACTTGCAAAATTGGGCTATGGAAGCATCGATGAACCATCAGCAATTTCCATTTATCCAAACAGTTTTGATGCAAAAGAAGTTATTGAGAAACTTATTGATGATTATAATAATCAGGTGGAAGATGAAGATGATCAGGTAACATATACCGATGTTATTGGTATTATTACTGCATCCATCACAGAAATCATCGATACGATTACCTATGTATTGATTGCCTTTGTTGCGATTTCCCTGATTGTATCATCGATTATGATCGCGATCATTACGTATATTTCTGTTTTGGAACGTACAAAAGAGATTGGTGTTCTTCGAGCACTTGGAGCTTCTAAAAAAGATATTTCAAAGATTTTCAATGCGGAAACCTTTATTGAAGGTTTGATTTCCGGTGTGATCGGTATTGTGACAACACTTTTAGTGTGTATTCCGATTAATGCATTGGTCGAAGAGATTGTTGGTGTGGCGAATATTGCGGTTCTTCCAATGAAGTATGCAATAATTTTGATCATTATCAGTGTTGTTTTGACATTGATTGCTGGTTTTGTACCTGCACGTATGGCGGCCAAGAAAGATCCGGTAACTGCATTGAGATCCGAATAACAGGAGTTAAATGAATGATATCTAAAAAAAAGAAAAAAATACAGTGGCAACAATACATCGGCGTTTTGTTTTTTATGATGATCGGAGCTATATGCGGATTTTTGATGATCACATATATTGAATCGACCATTGGAGATGGGGCAGATCTTTCAGAGAATCTGTTCACATTAGTCAGTCTGTTTGTCTTTATGTATGTAGGATTTTTTCTTCATATCATTATTCATGAAGGCGGTCATTTGATTTTTGGAAAGTTGTCTGGATATACATTAAGTTCTTTTCGTATCGGAAGTTTTATGTGGCTAAAAGAGAATGATACAATTTGTTTTCGTCGATTCAGTCTTTCCGGAACGGGTGGGCAATGTTTGATGGCACCTCCTGAAATGAGAGATGGGAAAATACCTGTTATTTTATATAATCTGGGGGGATCCCTCATGAATGTGATTACAGGTAGTATCTTCTTCGCTTTACATGTTGTGTTTTCTGAGTTTGCTTATCTTTCCATAGTTTTTTTGATGTTTTCCATTATCGGATTTGCCAGTGCCTTGATGAATGGGGTTCCGATGAGAATGGGAACGGTTGACAATGATGGTTATAATGCGTGGGCATTGAATAGAAATCCGGATGCAATGCGTGCGTTCTGGGTACAGATGAAAGCAAATGAACGGATTTCGAAAGGTGTTCGTTTAAAAGATATGCCGGATGAGTGGTTTGAAATGCCGACGGATGATGCGATGAAAAACAGTTTGGTAGCAACCATTGGTGTGTTTGCATGCAATCGATTGATGGATGCACATCGGTTTGAAGAGGCGGATGCTTTAATGACACGACTGCTTTGCATGGATAGTGGTATGGTTGGCCTATATCGTAATCTTTTAATTTGCGATCAGATTTTCTGTGAATTGATTGCTCAAAAACGAGATCAGAGAATTCGGACGAAAATGTCCAAAGACCAGAAAAAGTTTATGAAGTCTATGAAAACATTTCCATCGGTGATTCGAACCGAATATGCTTATGCATTGCTTTGGGAAAAAGATTTAGAGAAAGCAGAAAAAATAAAAGAACGTTTTGAAAAATGTGCAAAAACCTATCCATATCCAAGCGACATTCAATCGGAAAGGGAATTGATTGAAATTGCGGATAATATAGAGCAATGATAGAAAGAACCTCAAATGTAAGATTTACATTTGAGGTTCTTTCTTTACTGTTTATTACTTTCTGCTATTTCTTTGTTTTTGTCCATCTTTTCTTTCTTTTTGAGTTTTGTCATACCAATGAAAATACCCAGTGCAGCAGGAATGATTGAAAAGAATGCGGAATATATGTCAGGAAGAACAACCTGATCAAGACCTTTACTGAAAGCAATCATATTCGCCACATTAAATGTAAGAAAGGGTGCTAAAAACTGCATGAGTCCTGCAAATGGAAGAAAGAGCCATTTGAAGAACCCTTCTTGTCTTCCTAAATAAAGAGACACAAGGAATGTGGTTAAAGGCAAAGCGATATAAAATGCGGCAATGGAAAATAACATGGGTTCTGAACGTAAGCCGAACCAGAATGCTGCAACAATGATCATCCACACGATTACATAGATCAATAAAACTTTTATTACTGTTTTTTTCATTTGAATTCCCCCGTTTTCATTTTCAATTGAAAAATAATGATTATTTTAAATAAATTGTATCATGGATTTGGAGGAAGAAAAAGCTGTTGATATCCAAATAAAACTGAATATCGAACAGCTTTCTTAAATATTAAAATATAATAGTGATCATTTTACATCAATTCGGCAATTCTCGTTACAGCAACATAGATACCGCTGATCCGATACCATGTCGGATAATCGACGATTCCGGTAACAGGCAGATTAAACACGCGCTGAAATTCCTCTACTGCCCGTCTGGTACTTTCACCATAGATGCCATCTGCAGTTACCGATGGAAGGGCAGGATAGCTGCGCGAGATGCGGTCAAGCTGTTCCTGAAGCTGGCGCACTTTGGCACCGGTGGAACCAATGGTCAGGTTGGTTCCTGGCCATGAAGATGGGATACCGCTGATCTGGTCTGCCGTATTGATATACATATCGCTGCCATAATAGTATCTTAGAATTTCAATCGGTGTGTAACCCTGTTCACCAAGATCTTTGGAACCCCACTGGGTCATCCAGTTTGGACAGCTTACCCGTCTGCCATCACAGTATTGAGTCAAAATTGGCTGACGTACATTTGGACGGGAAAGATAATTGGAAAATATGGTGTCTACCACACGGGAAATGCTTTCATAGACATTTCGTCCATAAACGAAGTAATGGTCATAGGCGGTGGAAGATGTAATGGTAAAATCGAATCCTTTATTTCGATACCATTCCGTGTAAACACGGTTCAGTGTGAAAGACATAATGGCAAGAACATTGGCAATGATGGTGGCTTCGGGCCATGTCGCATAAATTTCACTGGAAGCAACATTTTTGATATAGTCGATGTACGGTACATAATAATTTCGTGCTGTAGAATCCGTTGGAGGTCCGTCATGGACAATAACTGTTTCCGGAACAACAACACGGCTCAGTACGATTTCACCAGTTTCGGCGATGTCTTTGATTTCGGGTTCGGCGATCTTTGGCGGATAGAGCTTCCAGAGAGTATGAGCACCGATGACCCATGGATTATAAGGGGCATTTTCATTGGTTGCAGGTGTCATTCGGACGTTGGAAAGGCCGAGCTGCCCGGATAAAATCTGAACTCCGGAAATAAGAACTTCATCGTATCCGGGAGCGTTAATACGGATATCGTATTCAGAATAAGGTTGGTTGTCACCGGGTTCCAGACTGTATTCAACAGGTGGGGCGTCAAGATCGATGGTTTGACTGTTGCCGTTGGCGTCCGTTTGCAATGTTTCAATAACTCGGTCTGGTTCGCCTGTGTAAGAAATTTGTATGGTTGCATCGTTGATTGGAACATTTCCCTGGGACGATACGGCGGAAATACGCAATTGTCCCTGATCGATTAGATTATTATTTGGCATGAT
>JAFOYH010000124.1 GCA_017391465.1 Lachnospiraceae bacterium
CACATTATTCTCTGGGTTTGTGTTCATAATCGATAATTGGATATAGCTAACCACATCTGTAATAATCGTTGCTAAACCAATCGAATAAATTATAGGCTTGCTCTTTCTTTTACCAATATCAAATTTACCATATGCCGCCGTCATGCCCAAACCTACAGCAACAAACATTAACAATGTTACCGCAAGGGTTCGAGATGGTCTCAACAATTGGGGATTTGGAATCGAAAAAACACCTATAAAAGCAAGCAGTAATAACGCATATAACAAAGTTTTCCATAACATAAAAATTGTATTTTGTAATTCTAAAATAATCTTTTTCATTCTTATATCTCGTATTCTTTCTAAAAAAACGCACACTAGTCCATAATATTATTCTATATCATATCATAATATACCTCAAAATTCTACCCATGTACTGGATTATAAACAGTAAAATATTGCATAAAACCCAATATTATTACACCTCATTCAGCCACTTCCCAAGCGAACTATACCGCATCTGCTGCCGTTCGTTCTGAATCATCCGGCTCACCGTCTGCTCACTTCCCACAATCGCCACACATTTCTTCGCACGTGTCACGCCCGTATATAATATATTCCGATTGAACAGCATCCTTGGCCCTGTTAAAAGCGGCATAACCACCGCCGGATACTCCGACCCTTGAGATTTATGTACAGTGACTGCATAAGCCAGTTCCAGTTCATCCAACTGATTGAATGGATAAATAATCTTACGACCTTCATCGAATTCTACCGTCATCTGTTCTGCAAAGAAGTTAATCTCAAGAACCTTTCCCATATCCCCGTTAAAGACACCTACGCCTTTTTCCACAGGGATATTATAACGGTCAGTGATCTCCCATTCCAACTGGTAATTATTTTTAATCTGCATGACCTTATCACCCTCACGGAAAAGCCGCTCGCCAATTTCTTTTTCACGCTTCGACTCATCTTTAGGGTTTAAGTATTCCTGAAGCAATTTATTTAATCGCTCGACACCAAGTTCGCCTTTTCGCATCGGTGTGAGCACCTGAATCTCATTCGATGCCGCACCTACATTTTTCGGCAAAATATCACGCACCAGTGCAATCAATACGCCTTGTATATCCGTCGCCTGATAACGTTTCAAACAGAAAAAGTCCGTTGTCTTTACGTTCAGATCCAGTTCTTCACCGTCATTGATCTTATGTGCATTTTTGATAATGGCACTTTCCATCGCCTGACGGAAAATCTTGGTTAATTTAACCACATTAAAACAATGAGAATTGATAATATCTTTTAAAACATTGCCAGGGCCAACACTTGGCAGCTGATTCACATCACCCACCATGATAAGCCGTGTTCCCGGCATAATAGCTTTTAACAGAGCATTCATAAGATGAATATCCACCATAGACATCTCATCAATAATGATGACATCCGTTTCCAGCGGATTCTGTTCGTTGCGTTCAAAATGACTTCCCACACCATCATCCGGTCCGCCGGTAAGTTCAAGCATTCGATGGATGGTCTGCGCCTCATAGCCCGTCGCTTCTGTCATACGTTTTGCCGCACGTCCTGTTGGTGCTGCCAAACGTATATCCAGACCTTCATTTTCGAAAAAATGAATAATCGCATTGATGGTAGTTGTTTTACCCGTACCCGGTCCGCCAGTAATGACAAGGACACCGTTTCGTGCCGCTTCAATCACCGCCGTGCGCTGCATATCATCCAGTTCAATCTCTTCCGCCTTTTCAATACGTTCAATCTGTTTTTCTGCTGCACGCAAAGGCACATCATAACGGATATTTAGATTTTTAAGCATCCGCGCTGTACTGAGTTCCAGATAATAATACGCCGAAGCATACACCACCTGTTCTTCATCGATTTTTTTTAGAATAATCTTCTTATCAATGGACAGATTCATCAATTGTCGTTCCACGATCTCACCATCAATTTCAAGAATTTCTGCCGCCTGACGTTTCAATTCATCCACCGGCAAATACACATGACCATTCATACTTGCCTGCAAAAGCACGTAGATCACACCGCTTCGAATACGATAATCCGATTCCATACCAATACCGGCACGTCGAGCAATATCGTCCGCAAGGCGAAAGCCGATGCCGGATACATCTTCTGCAAGCTGATACGGATTTTCTCGAATAATATCGTATAGTCTGCTTCCGTATTCATTATAAATTTTTACTGCATAGGCTGTGCTGATACCGTATTTTCCAAGAAACATCATGGCCTGACGCATATCCTGTTTGTCATGAAACTGTTTATAAATCTCCTGTGCCTTGCGCTCACTAATCCCTTTAATTTCCGCAAGACGTTCCGGTTCATTCTCTATAATACGAAAACTGTCTTCTTTAAATTTTTTTACAATACGGCTGGCCAATGACGGACCAATCCCTTTAATGGCTCCCGATGCCAGATACCGTTCAATGGAGAAAAGATCTTCCGGTGCCTCAATGGAAAAAGAAGCAATGCGAAACTGCCGTCCATAGGTTCCATGTTCCACATAGTCTCCTTCGGCTTTGATGTACTCCCCTTCATTCACCATGGCCATGGTTCCTGTACAGGTCACTTCATCGCCCTGGCACATGAGTGACAGAACCGTATATCCATTATTCTCATTATGATAAACAATATGTTCTACAAGACCATGTAAGGTTTCCATTCGTTTCTTCCTCTCCAATACATTATCTTTTAATTATACCACAAATCAGACGACCCCCGAAACATAAAACAGGCTGAAAGCATAGTTCTCCTATATACTTTCAGCCCCCATATTATTTTTCTTTATCGCCTTTTTTAACTTCTGTGAATTCTGTGTATCTTCCTGTCCCAATAGCTACAACAGAAATCGGATCATCCACCAAACGTGTACGGATACCTGTAATCTGCTCGATCAGACGGTCCATACCGTAAAGCATACTTCCGCCACCGGATAAAATAATTCCATTAATTGCGATATCCGCCGATAATTCCGGAGGTGTTTCTTCCAAAACCTTGTGAATTCCGGAAATAATCTGTGTCAGACCGTTTTCAAACGCTTTACGTGTTTCAGATGAACTGATTACAACGGTTTTTGGCAAACCTGTTAAGACGTTGCGTCCACACACTTCCATGGTTTCATCCACTTCTCTCGGATAAGCTGTCCCGATCTGTTTTTTGATTTCTTCTGCTGTACGTTCACCCACTAAAATCTCATGTTTTGTACGAAGATAACGAATAATCGCATCATCAAAATCATTGCCTGCTACTTTTAAAGACTGGCTGACAACGGTATCACCATAGGAAATAACCGCGATATCTGTTGTTCCACCGCCGATGTCTACAACAATATTCCCTACCGGTTTTGTAATGTCAATACCAGCCCCAAGTGCTGCCGCAATCGGTTCTTCGATAACGATAACATCACGGGCACCTGCTTCCATCGTTGCATCGACAACTGCACGTTTTTCAACCTCTGTGACACCGCTTGGCACACATACAGTAATACGCGGACGCCAGAATGTCTTACGCCCAACCGCTTTATGAATAAAATATCTTAACATTTTTTCAGTAATTGTATAATCCGAAATAACGCCCTGACGCAACGGATGTACAGCCACAATATTCCCCGGTGTACGTCCGATCATGTCACGGGCTTCTTCACCAATACTCTTAATCTCATTCGTGTCTCTGTCATAAGCCACAACGGATGGCTCATGAAGAACAACGCCTGTTCCTCTTATATACACAAGAACACTGTCTGTTCCCAAATCGATTCCTATATCAGTTGCTAACATATGTGTCCCCTTTCATTCTTTTTGCTTTCGCTTTTATATATTATAACTGATTTTGTAGAAATTACCACTAGAAATATATAAAAATAAGTTATCCTCGAAAGCTAAAAAAACGCTTTCGAGGATAACTTATTTTTTTCTTAATATACTCGCTTATTTAATTTGGACGAATATCCTACTGAATTCCTTTTACTTCAAATCCGGCATCATCAATGGCTGCTTTTAAAGCTTCAGCATCGTATGCACCTTCGAATGTTGCACATTTGTCTTCAAGACTTACATTGATGTCTTTTACACCAAGTCCTTCTAATGCTTCTGTAACATGAGCAACACATTTCATACATCCCATACCTTCGATCATAACCTTTGTCATTTCAAATTCCTCCTTATTCATATTTATCGTTTATTTTTGAATGCCGATATATTCATATCCGGCCTTTTCAATCACTGCTTTCAGTTCATCCTCCGAAACTTCTTCATTCAGGGAAATGACAGCCGTACCTGCATTCCAATCCGTCGCTGCCTCGTTGATCTGCGGCATCTTTTCAAGGGCTTTTTTAACCATTTTTTCACAGTGTCCGCACATCATACCTTCAATTTCAAGAACTTTAAAAATCACCGGGGGGTCTTCCTCCACTGGCCGCATAGATTCTACAACCTCATGGATGTCCACACTTTCGATCTTTTTATCTTTTGCTGTACTGTGAAGTTTAAACAGATTCAACCTCAACGCGTTAGAAACCACACAGAAGCTGGATAAGCTCATAGCAGCAGCCCCAAACATCGGATTGAGCTGCCATCCAAAAATCGGAATCCATACGCCTGCTGCCAGTGGAATACCAATGACATTATAGAAAAATGCCCAGAACAGATTTTCATGAATATTTTTAAGGGTTGCGCGGCTCATGCGAATAGCCGCAGGCACATCACTCAATCGGCTCTTCATCAATACCACATCTGCTGCATCAATGGCGATGTCTGTTCCTGCTCCAATGGCAATGCCCATATCTGCACGGGTCAGTGCCGGCGCGTCATTGATTCCATCGCCCACCATGGCAACCTTGCCTTTTTCTTTCAAAGCACGGATCACGCTTTCCTTGCCATCCGGAAGAACCCCTGCAATCACTTCATCCACGCCCGCCTGTTTGCCAATGGCTTTTGCGGTGCGTTCGTTGTCACCGGTCAACATGACAACTTTAATGCCCATGTTTTGAAGTTCCTTCACTGCCTGCGGACTGTCTTCTTTAATAACATCCGCAACTGCGATGATGCCTAAAAGTTTACCACTTTTTCCAAAGAACAACGGTGTTTTTCCTTCTTCTGCAAGTACCTCCGATCGTTTCTGAAGATTATCGGAAATCATCATCTGACCTTTAATAAACTTAAAACTTCCACCGACTAACATTTCACCATCGAATTTAGCCCTTAACCCATTACCCGGAAGCGCTGTAAAATCTGTGACTTCTTCGACCGCGATCTGTTTTTCATCTCCATATTGAAGAATAGCTCGCGCCAGCGGATGCTCGCTTTTCTTTTCAAGGGCATAGGCATAGGTTAACAATTCTTCTTCAGACACTCCGTCCATAGGAATCATGTCTGTCACCTTCGGTTCACCGCTGGTAATCGTCCCTGTTTTATCCAATGCCACAATCTGAACTTTTCCCGTTTCTTCAAGAGAAACTGCTGTTTTAAACAAGATACCATGTTTGGCCCCCATACCATTACCAACCATAATGGCTACCGGTGTGGCAAGCCCTAACGCACATGGACAACTGATAACCAGAACAGAAATACCTCTCGCCAATGCAAAACCAAATGATTGACCTGCAATCA
Organism: Lachnospiraceae bacterium; assembly: GCA_017391465.1. Next base: position 5,610 of record JAFOYH010000124.1, read on the forward strand.
TCCATACAATCGTCGTAATGACCGCAATAGTAATCACTGCAGGCACAAAGATACCGGATACTCTATCGGCCACTTTTGCAATCGGTGCTTTCGTAGCCGCCGCATCACTGACCATCTTAATAATCTGGGATAAAGTTGTATCTTCTCCAACTCGAGTCGCTTCACAACGAATAAAGCCGGATTGATTCACGGTCGCCGCCGAAACAAGGTCGCCCACCTCTTTATCAACCGGAATACTCTCTCCTGTAAGTGCCGATTCATTGACCGCACTATGACCTTCTAAAATCACACCATCCACCGGAATATTCTCTCC
>JAFOYH010000114.1 GCA_017391465.1 Lachnospiraceae bacterium
ATAACGATTGAACAGAAACGCTGGTTTCCAATTTGGATTCCAGCGTTTTTGATGTTTTTTATATAAAATCTTGGGTTTTCGATGATAAATCCTTGCAAGCGGGACTTTATTATATTAAAATGTATATAATTGGCTAAAAATATTTATTTATAGAAAGGTGGAGGGGAATGGATCTGATCACAAACATTATCGAGCAGTTGATTAATGGTCTTCGAACAGGCAGTATTTATGCCTTGATTGCTCTGGGTTATACCATGGTTTATGGTATCGCTAAGATGATCAACTTTGCCCATGGCGACATTATCATGGTAGGGGCTTATGCCTTATATGTGTTTGCTGCCGTATTGGGTCTTCCAGTACCATTATGTATTTTATTAACCATTGTTTTTTGTGCAGTACTTGGTATTACTGTTGAACGTATTGCATATAAACCATTACGTAAGGCACCATCTCTGGCCGTACTTATTACAGCTATTGGTGTGAGCTATTTCTTACAGAACATGGCATTGCTGATCTTTAAGGCAACACCAATCCCGTTTAGATCCGTAATCCAGATGCCAACAATTGAAGTCGGAGGTATTCATATTTCCGGTATCACTATTGTGACATTTGTGATCACAGCGATCACCATGATTGTGTTGACATGGTTCATTAACAAAACAAAAGCGGGAAGTGCCATGAGAGCCGTATCTGAAGATAAAGGTGCTGCTGAACTTATGGGTATCAATGTAAATAAGACAATCTCTTTAACATTTGCCATTGGTTCTGCGTTGGCAGCGATTGCAGGTATCTTATTTATCAGTCAGTATGAATCTTTGTATCCAACACTTGGTGCAATGCCTGGTATTAAAGCTTTCGTTGCAGCCGTTCTTGGCGGTATCGGAAGTATTCCCGGTGCGATGCTTGGGGGTATTGTTTTAGGCATTATCGAAAGTATGTCCAAAGCATATATTTCCACACAGCTTGCGGATGCCATTGTATTTGGCGTGCTTGTTATCGTTTTACTTGTTAAACCATCCGGTTTACTTGGAAAGATGAAGATTGAGAAAGTGTAGGTGAGGACAATGAATAGAAAATTGAATAAATCAACACTTTTGAACATCGTTCTTGCAGTAGCTATTTATGTGGGCGTGATGTTTCTGATTCAGGGAGGTATTCTTGGTCGTCAGATGATGTCGATCATCATCCCATGCTGTATTAACGTTATTTTGGCAGTTTCCTTATGTCTCTTGGTTGGTTTCCTTGGTGAACTGACACTCGGACATGCGGGATTTATGTCCATCGGCGCTTACTCCGGTGCATTAGTTACCAATGCCCTGGAACTTCCGGCACCAGTTGAACTGCTGATTGGTCTTGCTGTCGGTGGTATTATGGCAGCGATTTTCAGTTTGATTATCGGTCTTCCTGTACTTCGTTTGAGAGGTGATTATTTAGCGATCGTAACCTTAGGTTTTGGTGAAATTATCAAATCTGTCATCAACTCCTTACAGTTTACCGGTGGTGCGAAGGGGCTTACAGGTATTACAACGCACAGTAACTATAAAAACTTTACATTTGTTTACATATTTGTATTATTGACCATCCTGATTGTTTCCAACCTGGTTAAATCCAGACATGGTCGTGCTATCTGTTCCGTTCGTGATAACTATATCGCAGCAGAAGCGGTTGGTATCAAGGTCAGCAAATATAAAACCATGGCATTTGTTATCTCTGGTTTCTTTGCAGGTATGGCCGGTGTGTTTTATGCACATAACGTTGGTATCTTAAAGCCGGGAAACTTTGACTATAATAAATCCATTGAAATCCTTGTTATGGTAGTTCTTGGCGGTATGGGTAATATCAAAGGCGCCATCATTGCCTCTGTTCTTCTGACGGTGCTTCCTGAATTACTTCGTGGGGCATCCGATTTCCGTATGCTCTTATACGCTATCGTATTGATCGCAATGATGTTATTTAACAACTCCAAGTTCTATATGAACCTGATCGAAAAAGGAAATCTTAAAAAATCTAAAAAACTTCAGAAGGAGGGCGAATAATATGGCTTTATTGGAAGTTCGAAATCTTGGTATCTCCTTCGGTGGCCTTCGTGCCGTAGATGATTTGAATATGAATATTGAGCAGGGAGCTTTAGTAGGTCTTATCGGACCAAACGGTGCCGGTAAGACAACAGCTTTCAACCTTTTAACAGGCGTTTATCTTCCAAGTGACGGTTCCATTCTTTTGGATGGTGTACAGCTTGTTGGAAAACATCCAACAGAAATTTGTCAGGCGGGTGTGGCACGTACATTCCAGAATATTCGTCTTTTCTCTAAGATGACCGTTCTTGATAATGTTAAGGTTGCACTTCACAATCATGTTTCCTATAGTTTGGCAGAGAGTTTTTTCCATTTGGGCAATTATACCAAAAAAGAAAAAGAGATGGATGAAAAAGCATTTGAGATTCTTAAAGTTTTTGGCCTGGATGGTTATGCAGATGCATTGGCTTCCAACTTGCCATATGGTAAACAGAGAAAACTTGAGATTGCCCGTGCCCTTGCGACAGAACCAAAGCTTTTGTTATTGGATGAACCGGCTGCCGGTATGAACCCAAATGAAACAAAAGAATTGATGGATACGATTCAGTTGATCCGTGACAAGTTTAATGTAACGATTCTTCTGATCGAACATGATATGAAACTGGTTTCCGGTATTTGTGAATATCTCTATGTATTGAATTTTGGTATGGAATTAGCGCATGGCGAACCATCCGTTGTTCTCAATGATCCTAGAGTTATCACGGCATATCTGGGTGAATAGGAGGTAGTGTCATGGCAATGTTAAAAGTTAATGATTTACAGGTATATTATGGTGTAATCCAGGCATTGAAAGGCATTTCTTTTGAAGTTAATGAAGGTGAAGTTATTGCTCTCATTGGTGCGAATGGTGCCGGAAAAACAACCATCCTTCATACAATTACAGGTTTGATCGAAGCTAAAGCAGGAACGGTCGAATTTGAAGGCAAAGATATCACAAAGATGCCGGGTCACAAGATCGTTACTCTCGGTATGGCACATGTACCGGAAGGACGTCGTGTCTTTGCAGACCTGACCGTATATGAAAACTTAAAGATGGGTGCTTATACCCGTTCAGATAAGAATGAGATCGCTCAGTCCCTTGAGATGGTTTATAAACGTTTCCCACGTTTAAAAGAACGTAAAAACCAGCTTGCAGGAACGTTATCCGGTGGTGAACAGCAGATGCTCGCTATGGGACGTGCGCTCATGTCCAAACCAAAGATTATTTTAATGGATGAGCCTTCCATGGGTCTCTCTCCAATCTTTGTAAATGAAATTTTCGACATCATTCGAGAAGTCAGCGAAGCCGGTACAACGGTTCTTCTTGTTGAACAGAATGCGAAAAAAGCATTAAGTATCGCAGACCGTGCATATGTTCTTGAAACAGGGAATATTGTTCTTGAAGGTGATGCGAAAGAACTTATGAATGATGAATCAGTTAAGAAAGCATATTTAGGCGAATAAGGAGATAAGCGTATGGCTAATACAGTAATTACAATCGCTCGACAGTACGGTAGTGGCGGAAAGACCGTAGGTCGTATGTTGTCGGAAGACCTCGGTATTCATTTTTACAATCGTGAAATCCTTCGTCTTGCATCCGATGCCAGCGGTATCAGTGAAGAAATTTTTGGTGCCAATGACGAAGTGATCAAGAAAAGCATTTTGCAGAGAATCGCAAAGAAAATCAGCATCGGTGATGTACTTCCTCCGGACAGTGATGATTTCCTTTCCACAACAAATCTCTTTAACTATCAGGCAAAAGTTATCCGTCAGCTTGCGGAAACAGAATCCTGTGTTATTGTAGGTCGTTGTGCCGATTATATCTTAAAAGATTATGACAATGTTGTGCGTGTATTTGTTCACGGACCATATGACTTCTGTCTGGAACAGGCGATGAGAGTCAATGCAAAACCTGAAAACGAAATGCGTAAGCTTATGGAAAAACGTGATAAATACCGTGGTGAATATTACAAACATTACACAGGTCAGAACTGGTATGATGCTCGTAACTATGACCTCTGCTTAGACAGCAGTAAACTTGGTTTTGAAGGCTGTGTTGAAGCAATCAAGGCATATATGGCTGTAAGAGGCTTATCTATTGAAAAATAAGCAGTCTTTTTGTGACAACAGGTCTAGGATGGAATTCCGAGAGGAATATTGCAAATCGAATTTGCATATGATATAATGCCAATAGGCAAAAAGCTAAGATAAGTCCGTGTGTTGACGGCAAAAACCCCAGATGTTGCAGCATCTGGGGTTTTCTATTCCGTTTTGGCAGGGTGGACTAGACCTTTGCCTTCGTAAATTATTATCAATTCTTAGGAATCAACATATCCCCATAACGCACTAATATCACATTTCTCATCTCTTCTGCTTTCTCCACACATCCTTTTGTGAATCCATTCTTAGCAAAAAGATAGTAATATTTATTTTCATAATGGAACAACTGGCTTTTTTCTGCCAAGCCTTCCAATACGCCTAAGTCTACCTTTTCATTTGTCCACTTGCATTCTACAAAAAGAGCGGTGTTTTTATCAGCAGTTCCCATAATATCAATTTCGACTTGCTGTCTAGTCTTTGGATTAGTTCCCCACCATCTTCCGATGTCTGTAAAATCAATTGCACATTTACCTGTTAATAAGAGTGTCCATAAATATTGCTTGCATATGTCTTCAAATATGCCACCCATATAATCGGACAAGTGTGGCTTGATTCTGTTGTAAGCAAGGTCAGTTGCGCCACGAGAGATAATAGATGTATTTTCGGGTACGAAGCGATACCAGAAACGGAACATATTATCTTCAATGGAATAAATGGTTTTACGAGTAGAATCTTCACCGAAAGGCGTTTCTTTTTTTACAATTCCAAGAGAAATTAAGTTTTTTATATAAGTTGCACATACGCTAGTGTCTTCGCCAACTTTTGTTGATATTTCCGACATTTTAGAATATCCGGTAGCGATAGCAGCAATGATAGCATTATAAATAGCTGGTTCGCGTACTTCTTGTTTTAATAAGTTCTGTGGTTCTTCATAGATGGAAGAAGCAGGATTGAGGTACGTGTTTTTTATGTTGTCTTCAATGGATAATTTGTCATTTAATTGCAACAAATATTGAGGTGTTCCACCCATAATACCATAAGCCAATGCTTTGTCTTCATCGGATAACTGAGTGAAATATTTGCATGCATCCTGAAACTCAAATGGCAGTACTTTCAACTGAGCAGTTCTGCGACCATAGAGTGGTGCTTTGTACGCAAGCACTTGATCTTCCATATAAGACATAGAGGAACCACAAAGAATAAGGAATAACTTAGAAGTCTCTTTGTACTTATCAATCAATAATTGCAAAGTAGAAGCGAGGCTTTTGGAAGCACGAGCTACATATGGATATTCATCGATTACCAATACAATTCTTTCTTCTTCGGCAAGTTCAAATACATATTCCAATGCAGTTTGGAAAGAATCAAAAGAAGTATTCGCTGGCTTCTTTGTAACATATTCTAAAATGCATTTACTAAAGTTCTCTAAGTTTTGTTTTTCGTTTGTTTCAACTCCGGTAAAACAAATAGAAGGTTTTCTTTTTGTGAATTCGTTTATGATGGCAGTTTTTCCGACACGTCTGCGTCCGTATATTACTGCGAATTCAAATTTAAGTGAAGCATATAGTCTGTTTAAATTCCCGAGTTCTTTTTCTCTACCTATAAACATATCAAGGCCCCCCGATTTAGTGGTTTAAGATTTACTTAATTATAGTTTACCAAAATATCAAAGTCAATACATAAAATACAATTTAGTAATCTACGATTTACTAAATCATAAACCACTAAAATGTTTTTGAAAAAATTGATGTAATCTGCTTATTTTTTGCTATTAAAGGTAAAATAAGATATAATAATTAAAAAATCGATTAGACAGATATGAGGTAAGATTTATGGTCGGGGATCCTGTGACATGAAGGGCGGTTTATGTGCCATGGCCTATACTCTTGCGAATATTATAAAATCCGGTAAACAGCCGGCCTATGATATTACTTTTGTAGGAACCTGTGATGAAGAGAGTACATCGATTGGCGTTAAGACTTTTGCGGCTTCCGATGAATTTCCAAAGGTTTCAGAAGTTCTTATTGGAGAACCTACAGGATTAAATATTGGCATTGCTCAAAAAGGATGCCTGTGGCTTGAAATTGATATTTTAGGAAAGGCAAGTCACGCTTCCTATCCGGAAAAAGGTGTGAATGCCATCGAATACGGAATGCGTATTGCGACAGAATTAAAGAAGCGAATCACAGAAAGACGCCATGAACTTTTAGGAAGTGTAACAGCACAGATGAGTAAAATATCCGGTGGTGAAACAGTGAATGTAACACCGGATAAATGTACAATCTCCATGGATATACGATTTGTTCCGGGACAGGATGAATCGATGATTTTAAATTGGTTGGATGATATTTCACAGAATTATATGAAAGAAACAAAAGGGGATGCGTTGGCTGTGAGAGATTTGTTATTTAAAACCGACGAGTTTATATTTTCTTATCGTGTGGCAGGGATTTTGCAAAATGGAGATAAGATATTCCTTCAAAAATATAAAAACGATTATACCTTTGTCGGTGGTCATGTTCTTGGAATGGAGACCCATGAGGCGGCCTTAAAACGTGAGTTCATGGAAGAACTTCAGGTGAATATCGGAGTGGATAATCTTGCAGCGATTGGTGAAAATTTCTTTACATGGGATGGAACTCCATGGCATCAGATTTGTTTTTATTATAGGATTCATTTGGAGGGAGAGAATACCTTGCAAATGGATGGAATGTTCCATGGTGAAGATGAATGGGAAGACGGAACTTTCGAGCTGGATTTTTGTTGGGTTCCGATGAATGCATTGGATAAGATTCATCTGATTCCGGAAGAAATGGTGCCTTGCCTCTTGAAAAGAGATGAAAATATAGTACACTTTGTTTCAAAGCAATAAGACTGGAATTTGCATAGAATATACAAAAGAGGAGGAGTGACGGCATGGGTGATCTTTTTGATTATTTAGCGTGGCGCGGTGATATTTTGTTTTCACAGTTGCCGCCAAATGATGTGGATGCTTTGATTTTTTCAGCGATGTCTTATGTGGATTTTGATGATATTGTATCGGGAAATGTGAATGAAACGATTCCGCTGCAGGAAGCAGTTGAAAAAGTTTTTGAACTTCCTGATCTGAATCATAAAGTTCGTGTAAAAAAGGATCTTGAACTTTTAAATGCGGCTGCTCAGACTCAGCGTTATCGTGCCATTGAATTATGTTATTATAAGAATGTTTTTGATATTGAAAAAGAAACTCAGTTTGCGGCGATTACCTATTTATTAGATGATGGAAGTGCTTTTCTGACATTTCGAGGAACAGACAAAACCATTATTGGCTGGAAAGAAGACTTTAATATGTCTTATCAGAACAGTATTCCGGCCCAGCGATTGGCAAGGGCTTATGTTCAGCATTTTGCCATGGAAAGTGACAGGATTCTTCGTGTGGGAGGACATTCCAAAGGCGGCAATCTGGCCATTTATGCAGCGTCAACTGTGGATGAAGGCATTCAGGACAGAATATTAGAGGTTTATAATCAGGATGGTCCGGGATTTCGCGATTATATGCTGGAAGATGAAGGATATCTTCGGCTGATTCCAAAGATTCGTACATTTTTGCCTCAGTCTTCTATATTTGGCATTCTTATGGTGCATAAGGAACCTTGTACGGTTATTAAAAGCCGCTATGTCGGCATTATGCAGCACGATCCGTATAATTGGGAGGTTATGGGCAAAGAGTTCATCATATTGGATAAATTGACAGAGGATTCTCAGTTCTTTGATAATATTTTTGATGAATGGCTTGAAAGTATGACCAATGAAGAACGTAATGAATTTGTTGATACATTTTTTGATTTAATTATGACACCGGATGCGACACGTCCGAGAGATATTTTAAAACCTCAGAACATTCTTACATATTTTAAAACATTACATATGGATGAAGAACGCCGTAAAGCCATAGGCGATGAATTAAGCAAACTGGTAGATGCGGCGAAGCGCAGTATAGACAAGATGAAACCACGGAAAGAGAATTAAAAGTTAAAACACCGGCAGTTTCATAAAGCTAAGAAATGCTTTGTGAAACTACTGGTGTTTTTTGTGGAATGAATCCGAATGTTTTACATATTTTTATTACGCAGTAACTTTTTGTACATTGTTATCATCAATAATAAGATGAATCCGAGATAAACAGGATACCATCCGATATGCATATGATTGGCAATAAATCCAAACACGGGTGGTGCAAAGGCACTTCCGACATAGGCGCTGGCCATTTGTACACCGATAACGGCCTGCGATTTGTCCGAGCCAAAAAACATTGGAGTTGAGTGAAGCAGACATGGGTAGATGGGAGCACAGCCCATGCCTACAAAGATCAACCCAATAAGAGCGGAAAGATAACCATAGGGAAGGAGAAGTGTAATTATACCTATGGCAATAAGTCCAAATCCAAGTCGAATCATCTGGCGATCATTTAACTTGAATGAGATAAATCCATTAATACCGCGTCCGATGGTAATGCCGAGGAAGAATAAACTTCCGAAATGGGCGGCAGTTTGTGCATCGAGACCGCGTTTCAGTACGAGGTAACTGCTGGCCCAGAGTCCGGCAGTTTGTTCCAGTGCACAGTAACAGAAAAAGGTGATCATGATTGCTTTCGCACCGGGAAGGGAAATAATCTCTTTTAAAGAGAGGGCCGGACTGTTTGGCGCAGTTGTTTCTTTTATTTCTAAGGGTTCTTGGGGGCGTTTCCATAATGGCAGACTGAAAATAAGAATGGCTGTAAGCACAATCTGAAGTAAAGATATAAAGCGATAGCCCATATTCCAGGTCATACCATTGGTTAATACATAGCCCATAATGTAAGGTCCGGTGCTGGCACCGAGTCCCCACATGCAGTGAAGCCAGCTCATATGATGACTTTCATAATGCAGGGCAACGTAATTATTAATGGAGGCATCCACGCTTCCGGCGCCAAGGCCGTAAGGAATGGCCCATAAGCAGAGGGTCGTAAATGAATGACTCATCGAAAATCCCATCAGTGCAATCGCTGTTAAGCCGACACTAAGGGCGGTAACTTTTCCTGTTCCCAGTTTTTTTGTCATACGGTCACTTTGAAGACTGGATACAATAGTGCCGATACAGATAATCATAGATATCATTCCGGCATAGGAAACAGGAACGTCAAATTGTTTATACATAATCGGCCAGGCGGAACCTAAAAGTGCATCAGGTAAGCCCAAACTGATAAATGCCAGATAAATAATTGGAAGCAGTAAATGGAACATATTGTCTTCCTCCTTGATTATGAGTATAATTATATCATCAAAAATCGAAGAAACTTAGATTAAATTGTCAAAAGACTATGACAAAATCGTCATAGTAAAGGGGCTATACAAAAAGAGGTGAAAGTATTTGATACCATCAGTTTGTAAAACGGAGGTCAATGAGGACGGTCTGGAATTGGTTGAACATGGAAATGAAGCATTTCCTGTGGCGTTTTATGAAGATGATTTTTCGATGCATCCGCTGCCGTGGCATTGGCATGATGAATTGGAAGTATTCCTTGTTGTTCAGGGATTGGTGCGGTTTCGAACGGTTTCAGGAGAATATATTTTAAAAGAAGGCGAAGGACTTTTTATCAATAGCGGAAAACTGCATGCGGCATGGAGCAATGGAATGGAGATGAGTCGGTTTCATTCCATTGTTTTTCATCCGCGATTCGTGGGCGGTGAGTCAAACAGTATTTTCTGGAAAAAATATTTAGAACCTATGTTGAAAAATGATTCGATGAGAACGGTTCATCTAAAAGAAACAAGCGGTGTTCACAAAGAAATATTAGAGCATATTGAAGATGCCTGGCAATTAAGTAAAAAAGAGACTCGAGGGTATGAATTTCTGGTGAGAGAACATTTATCGAAAATTCTTTATCTGTTGGATGCCAATTACGAAACATCGATTCATAATCTGTCAGATAAACAGCTAAGGGATGCTAAGCGAATTAAAAAAATGCTGGGATATATTGATGAACATCTGGAGGACGAGATAACTATCGAGAATATTGCTCGATCGGCTGTGATTAGTGTGAGTGAATGTCTGAGGTGTTTTAAGACGACGATTGGAGTGACACCGATTCAATATGTGAGACAAGTGCGGATTCAGAAGGCGGTCGATTTATTGTTGAATACCCGGTTGACTATTACAGATGTTGCTATGCGCTGCGGTTTTCAGGAGATGAGTTATTTTTCAAAAATCTTTCGTCAGACCCATGGGGTAACACCAAGAGAATTTCGGCGAGGGAAATAGATTAATTGCATACAATTTTCAGTTAAGAAACATATTTTCAGAAGTGTCTTCTATGTGAAACATTGAATAATCTAAGAAAACGTTTTATAATAAAGTATTAACAATGATATAAGGGGGTTGATACATGGAAGCTTATGTTAAGCTTGAAAATGTGACCAAAGTTTATCATATGGGTGAAGTAGAGATTCATGCGGCGGCAGGAATTAATTTTGAAATTATGAAGGGCGAGTTTGTTGTTATTGTTGGACCAAGCGGTGCAGGAAAGACGACCGTTCTGAATGTTCTGGGCGGTATGGATACAGCAACTGACGGTCAGATCTGGGTGGATGGAAAAGACATTGCAAAATACAATCCAAAAGAATTAACACAGTATCGTCGTGATGATATTGGATTTGTTTTTCAGTTTTATAACCTGGTGCCGAATCTTACCGCATTGGAAAATGTAGAATTAGCACTGCAGATCTGCCGGGATCCTTTAAGTGCAAAACATGTTTTGATTGATGTTGGACTGGAAGAGCGAATGAAGAATTTTCCGGCCCAGTTGTCCGGCGGTGAACAGCAGCGTGTGTCTATAGCGCGTGCACTTGCAAAGAATCCGAAGCTTTTGCTTTGTGATGAGCCAACAGGCGCATTGGATTACAATACGGGTAAGCAGATTTTAAAATTATTGCAGGATATGTGTCGGGAAAAAGGAATGACGGTCATCGTTATTACTCACAACCTGGCCATTGCACCGATGGCGGATCGTGTCATTCGAATTAAGAATGGTAAGGTATCGTCTATGACGGTCAATGAACATCCGGTATCTGTAGAAACAATTGAATGGTAAATGAGGAGAACGTATGAGGAAAGAAGCGTTAGCTAAGGATTTTAAAATGGAAATCCGCAACAGCTTAAACCGCTTTCTGTCAATTTTTTTCATTGTCGCCTTAGGGGTTGCATTTTTTGCCGGTGTCCGAGCCACGGAGCCGGATATGCAGTATTCCGGGGATGAGTATTTTGATGAAAGAAATATGATGGACTTGAAGGTTATAAGCACCCTCGGTCTCACGGATGACGATATCGATGCGATATTGGATGTCGATGGGGTTGAGGAAGTAAATCCTGGCTATATGATCGATGTTCTTTCAATTATGGGGGACAGTGAACGGATTGTTCATCTGGAATCTTTACCGGAGACGATGAATGAAGTAGATATTTCAGAAGGCCGATTACCGAGGAATGCAAGAGAATGTATTATCGATGTGGATGCTGCGAATGCTTACGGCATTCAGGTTGGAGATAAGATTACATTTGAATCGGGAACGGAAGACACTCTGGAAGATACACTGATCCTCACAGAATACGAAGTCGTAGGGACGTGTTCAAGTCCGACATATATTTCATTTGGCAGAGGCAGTACCAATATTGGCAATGGGGAAATTGATCTTTTTGCTTATATATTGGGGGCAAGTTTTTGTCAGGAAGTGTATTCGCAAGCATGGATTACAGTAGCAGGTGCCAAAGAAGCGACGGCATTTACAGAAGAATATCAGGAGATTGTAGCACAGGTAAAAGAAAGAGTAGAAGGTATAGCGGATGTTCGATGTGACATTCGTTATGCAGAGATTATGGAAGAAGCAGGGGCAGAAATTGCAGAAGCGGAATCTGAATTGGCGGAAGCCAAAGAAGAAGTTGAAGTGGAGTTAGCAGAAGCGGAGGAAGAACTTCGTGATGGTGAAGCCCAGATTGCAGACGGAAAAGTCCAATTGGCAGCGTCACAAAGTCAATTGGCGAGTGCCAAAAATCAATTGATCAGCGGGCGAACGGAATTGGACAACGGCTGGAGTCAGTATAATGAAGGTGCAGCGGAACTTGAAGAAGGAAAGGCGCTTCTTGCCGCGGGAGAAGCCGAATTGTTGGCCAATGAAGCACTAATTGCAGATGGAGAAGCTCAGCTGGCTGCAGGCGAAGAGGAACTTCTTGCAAATGAAGCACTAATTGCAGATGGAGAAGCTCAAATTGCTGAAGCTGAGCAGAAGCTTGCGGTTACAGAAACGGCATTGGCAGCAGCAGAAGCAGCACTTGCAGAAGCAAAAGCGTGGGATAGTAATATTTCAGCACTTCAACAGGAGTATGACTCAGGAATCCTTTCGTTGAATAGTAAAAAGGCCGAATTGGCTGCATTGCAGCAATTAATTGCATCAGGAACTTTAACAGAAGAGGAAATACCACAATATCAGACCCAGGCAGACCAATTACAATTGGAAATAACCGGTCAGGAAGTTGAACTTGCATCAAAGAAGATGCGAATTGATACGATGAACGATTTGAGGCCAACAATCGAACAGGTTTTGGCTATGGAGAGTGAAATCGTTGCCGGAAGAGAACAACTGACAGCCGGGAAAGCACAACTGGAGGCAGAAAAAACGCGTTTGGAAGATGGTAAAGCTCAGATAGAAGCCGGAAAAGCGGAAATTGAGTCTCAAAAAGCTGTACTTGCTGATGGGCGGGCTCAAATAGAAGCCGGAAAGGCGGAAATCGAAGTTCAAAAACAGGCAATGCTTGATGGAGAAGCTGTTTTACAGGATTCATATAATCAGCTGCAGGCTGCTGAAAATGAATACCAGAGCGGCTTAAAGCAGATATCTTATGGAGAATCTCAGATTTCGGCAGGATACGCAGCTATTGCTGAAAATGAAGCATTGATTGCGGATGGATGGGCAGAACTGGAAGAAGGCAAGAAAGAGGCGGAAGAAGAAATTGCGGATGCTGAACTTAAGATTGCTGATGCTAAAGAAGAAATCAATAAGATAGAAAAATCGACATGGTATGTTAATGACCGAGAAGCAGACGCGGATTATGTTGGATATGCGGATAATGCGGAACGTATGGGAGCTATCGGAAAAGTCTTTCCATTGCTGTTCTTCCTTGTGGCAGCACTTGTCAGTCTGACGACGATGACTCGAATGGTTGAAGAGCAGCGAATGCAGATTGGTACATTAAAGGCTCTGGGATACAGCAAGTTTGATATTGCATTTAAATTCCTTGGATATGCCTTGATTGCGACTTTAGGAGGTTCGATTGCAGGCGTTCTCTTTGGACAGAAAGTCTTCCCATGGATTATCGTCAATGCTTATAAGGTTATGTATATACATGTGCCAAATGTTGTGATTCCTTATGATTTAAGATATGCCTTGATGGCAACGATTGCAGCAGTTGCATGTACCATGCTGGCAACACTTAGTTCCTGTCATAAGGCCTTATCGGCGCAGCCGGCCAATTTGATGCGTCCGGAAGCACCGAGAATTGGTAAAAAAGTATTTCTTGAACATATTCCATTCATCTGGATGAGTTTGAGTTTTTCATGGAAATCAACGATTCGAAATCTGATGCGTTATAAGAAGCGTTTCTTCATGACAATTTTTGGCATTGGAGGCTGTATGGCCCTGATGCTGGTTGGATATGGCTTGAAAGATTCCATTATGGATGTATCGAATCTTCAGTTTGGAAAGATTCAGATTTACGATCTGATGGCTGTTGTAGATGAAGATATGGAAGAAGCTGAACGCAGAGCACTTGATAAAAAGTTACAGGCAGATCAGCGAATCAAAGGATACATAAACGGTTACATGCGTATGACGGAGATGACTGTTGGCAATACTCAGAAAGATATTTATCTTTATGTACCATCAACATTGGAAGGTCTGGATCAGTTTATTACCTTTAATTACCGCAAGACCGGGGAAACTTGGAATTTAGGCGAAGACAGTGTTGTTATCACTGAAAAAGTGGCACGCGATCTTGGTATTGAAAAAGGTGATGAAATTCAGCTTGAACTTGCGGAGAATGAACATTTTACGGTAAAGATCACGGATATTTGTGAGAATTACCTGGCACATTATGTTTATATGGCACCGAAAGTGTATGAACAGCTGATGGGAGAAACTGCGGAGCTGAATAATATTTATGTGACGATTAAAGATGAATATTCCGATGAAATGACAGATGTCGGTGGTGTTTTCCTTGATCATGAAGGTGTATTGGCGGTTTCTTATACAAGCAATATGGCAGGAGACCTCACGGATATGATTC
>JAFOYH010000137.1 GCA_017391465.1 Lachnospiraceae bacterium
TTCATCACGCACACCGCCCAGACTGATGCGCACATATTTTTTATTCAATGCACGGGCTACAGAGCGGGCAATCGAACTTTTACCGGTTCCAGGAGGTCCAACAAGACACACAATCGGACTTTCTCCTTTGCCTGTTAATAGACGTACGGATAAATATTCTAAAATACGTTCTTTCACTTTATTCAGACCATAATGATCTTCATCCAGAATCTTCTGAGCATCTTTAAGGCTGACTTTCTCTTCATCACGTTTATCCCACGGCATAGAGAGAAGTGTCTCCACATATCCGCGAATAACACCATTTTCCGAAGCCATATTGGTGGAATTACGAAAACGATCAATCTCTTTCTGAATCTTTTCCTTCACTTCGTCGCTGGCTTCAAGTTCAGCAAGCTGGGCTTCAAACTGTTCCGCATCATTCTGTGTGGAATCCTCACCCAATTCCTCTTTAATGACTTTCATCTGCTCTCTAAGGAAGTATTCCCGCTGATTTTTATCAATACGCTCTTTCACCTTTGTCTGAATCTCACGTGTAATTTGAATCATTTCAATCTCACGATTCATAAACTGACACAGTTTCTCGAAACGCATTTCCAGATCCACACATTCAAGAAATACCTGACGCTGCTTGTAATCCATTGGAAGATTCGTACATAACTGATCCACCAACTTTAACAGATCCTGTTCTTCCATAAGTTTACGAACAAGCTCTCCACTGAAATTCGGATTCTGCATGGCATAATTTTCAAGAACTTCCTGAAGATAACGCACATATCCGGCTTTCTGAATATCACTGATCTCACAAAGTGTTTTATCATAAACAGTGACCTCTGCCTTTAACATCGGTTCTGTCATTATCAAATTATCTAAATGGGCTCTATATGTGCCCTCTACCATCACACGAAGGGAATCCTTTGGCAATTTCACAATCTGTTTGATCTTGGCTATTGTTCCAAACTCATACAAATTCTCTTTTCCCGGATCTTCAACTTCAATATCATTCTGTGTCAAAAGAAAAATATTCTGATCTTTTAACATGGCAGCCTCAATGGCTCTTTTTGATTTATTGCGGCTCACTTCAAAATGAACGATCATATTTGGTAAAATGGATAATCCTCTTAAAGCGATTACCGGCAAATCCATAATCATCTGATTCATCTTCTGTATATCACTCCTGTAATTCTTAACACTGTCATTATTTTCCATAAATAAACACAATAGGGCTGTACCTGCAGGTACAGCCCTCATTCATATCATCACTTAGGCAATCTCATCACTGTTCACTGGAACAGAACGCTTATTGCCGGTCACCCGTTTTACAGGTGTTTTTTCACCATAAGTCAGAATAGGTTCCGCTGTACCCAAAACCACATCTTTTGTGATTGTACAGGAATCTACGGATTCTTCTGATGGAACACGATACATGATATCCATCATTGTCTCTTCAATGATGGCACGCAAACCTCTGGCACCGGTTTTCTGTTCAAAAGAACGGCGAGCCAATTCACGAACAGCATCCTCGTCAAAGTTCAAACGTACACCATCCAGCTCAAACAGTCGCTGATACTGTTTAACCAACGCACTCTTTGGCTCTGTCAAAATACGTACCAGTGCATCTTCATCTAAAAGATCTAAGGCGACACATACCGGTACTCGTCCAACAAATTCCGGAATCAGACCAAATTTGATCAAATCCTGTGGAAGTGTCTGACGGAAAAGTTCTCCGATATTCTTTTCTGCTTCTGTTTCTTTCAAAGTGGAATCGAAACCGATTCCCTTCTGTCCAATGCGTCCCTGAATGATCTTATCCAAACCATCAAAGGCACCACCACAGATAAATAGAATATTGGTTGTATCTAACTGAATGAATTCCTGATGCGGATGCTTACGTCCCCCCTGTGGTGGAACCGAAGCAACTGTTCCCTCGAGAATCTTCAGCAATGCCTGCTGAACGCCTTCACCGGAAACATCTCGTGTAATGGAAACATTCTCTGATTTTTTTGTAATTTTATCAATCTCATCGATATAGATAATACCATATTCAGCTCTTTCGACTTCATAATCTGCAGCCTGAAGAAGCTTCAATAAAATATTTTCTACATCTTCACCCACATAACCGGCTTCGGTCAATGTGGTAGCATCTGCGATAGCAAAAGGCACATTGAGCATCTTTGCCAGAGTCTGAGCCAACAGAGTCTTTCCAGAACCTGTCGGTCCGATCAAAAGCACATTGCTCTTCTGAAGTTCCACATCTGTATCTTTATCTGCCATAATTCGCTTGTAATGATTATATACAGCAACAGCCAATGCTTTTTTTGCATCATCCTGTCCAATGATATAATCATCCAAAAAAGCTTTAATTTCCATCGGCTTCATCAACGTAATGCCGGCAGCAATATCTTCTTCGTACATCCCATCAAATTCTTCCATAATAATCTCTGAACAGATGCCAACACATTCATCACAAATATAAGCACCTGGTCCTGCGATCAATTTACGAACCTGATCCTGCGTCTTATTACAAAACGAACATCTTGGAACTTTTTTGTCATCCATACGTCCTGCCATTATGTTACCTCCGGCCTGTCATCTATTATCTGCTTACGATCACACGATCGACAATACCATATGCTTTTGCCTCTTCAGCAGTCAAATAGTTATCACGCTCTGTATCTCTCTCGATAACTTCCAATGGCTGTCCTGTGTTTTCAGCAAGAATTTCATTTAACTTCTGACGCGTTTTCAAAATCTGTTCCGCAACAATCTTTATGTCGGAAGCCTGACCTTGCGCACCGCCAGATGGCTGATGAATCATAATAGTGGAGTTTGGCAATGCGATACGTTTGCCCTTTGTTCCACCTGCAAGTAAGAATGCACCCATGCTGGCTGCCATTCCCATGCAGATTGTTGAAACATCACATTTTATATACTGCATTGTGTCATAAATTGCCATACCAGCTGTAACGGATCCACCTGGACTGTTGATATAAAGACTAATGTCTTTACCTGGATCCTCAGATTCGAGGAATAACAACTGGGATACAATCAGGTTTGCAGAAACATCTGTCACTTCCTCACCCAAAAAGATAATACGGTCTTTTAAAAGTCTGGAATAAATATCATAAGAACGTTCGCCTCTGCTTGTCTGTTCAATGACATAAGGTATTACACTCAATTTAATTCCTCCTATTTAAATAGGGCTGATCTTATTTTTCAATTGCTGCTGCTGTAATAGCTTCAAGAGCTTTCTGAGCTGCAAAATCTTTCTTAACGTCTTCTTCGATAAGTTCTTTAACTTTGTCGAAATCCATCTTCCACATATCAGCCATCTTCTGAACTTCAGAATTGATATCTTCTTCTGTAACTACGATATTTTCTGCTGCTACGATTGCATCAAGAACGAGACGGTTTTTGATGTTTGCAAGTGCCTGTGGTCTGAACTGTTCAGCTACCTGTGCTGGTGTAGCACCTGTGTACTGGAAGTAAACATCCATAGGGATACCCTGAGACTGAAGCTGCTGAGCCCACTGATTCATCATATCATCAACATTTTTCTGAACCATAGCATCTGGAATATCCATCTTCGCATTTGCAACAACGATATCCATAACTTTCTGCTGTTTTTCAGCTGCTGCTGTTTCTTTTTTACCATCTGCAAGACGTTTTGCAAGATCTTCTTTGAATTCAGCTAATGTGTCAAAATCGGAAATATCCTGAGCAAATTCATCATCAAGCTCTGGAAGTTCTTTTGCTTTGACTTCATGTACTTTAACCTGGAATAAAGCAGCTTTTCCAGCAAGATCATCTGCATGATATTCTTCTGGGAATGTAACGTTCACATCAACATCTGCACCTGCAGCAGCGCCAACAAGCTGATCTTCAAATCCTGGAATAAAAGAGTTGGAACCA
The DNA here is from genome assembly GCA_017391465.1 of Lachnospiraceae bacterium. The sequence continues at coordinate 3,910 of JAFOYH010000137.1, forward strand.
AGTTCAAGTGGGTAGTTTTCTCCCTTACCACCTTCAAATTCAACGCCATCTACAGAACCTACATAGTCGATAACAACTGTGTCACCAAGTTCTGCTGCACGTTCAACAGTGATTTCTCTAGCCTGCTGATTCTGAAGTCTCTTAAGTTCTGCAGCCATATCTTCTTCTGTAACTTCTGTATCAACTTTTTCAATTTCTACACCCATGTACTGACCAAGTTCAACTTCTGGACGAACAGCTACTTCTGCTGTGAAGATAAAGTTTTTACCTTTTTCGATCTGTACAACATCGATTGCAGGATAGGAAACGATATCTAAACCAGATTCTCTGGCTGCGTCACCATAAACTTCCTGAATCAAAGCATCTGCTGCATCTTCATAGAAGATACCTGCACCATACATTTTTTCAATGATTGCCTGTGGAGCTTTACCTTTTCTAAAGCCCTGAACATTGATCTGGTTTTTCTGCTTATTATAAACTTTTACTGTTGCAGCAACAAATTTTTCAGCTTCTACTTCTACTGTAAGTTTCGCCATATTTTTTTCTAATTTTTCTACCTGTACATTCATTATTATCCTATTCCTCCTTATAATAATTATGCTGTTTTCTATAGAAAACGCATATTACATGCATGAGAGCATTTTTGCGCACTTTAATCTATAGTATATAATAATCATTTGGATATGTAAATAGCTGATTTTGAAATTTTTCATCAAAAAAAGCCCTTAAAATGGGCTTTTTTTATCTTTTTTTATTATCTATAAATGCATGATTTTAATCATTTTTGAATCACGGGCACGTTCTTCTTCTGCCGCTGACTCCGGTGTGTAGGAATAAAATCCCTCACCATTGGAAATACCATGTTTTCCGCCATCTACTAAAGCCTGAAGAAGGTTATTCTGAACCTTTTCATCACTCAATTCCGGATACACATATTTTGCAACCGAATTAAAGACATCGACACCCCCAAGGTCAACAATCTTAAACGGACCGGAACATGTATAACGCAAACCATTACCGTATTTTAACACACGGTCGATATCTTCCGGTTCAGCGACACCGCTCTCAACAAGATAAGTCGCTTCACGAAGCAATGCGAACTGGAGTCGATTGGAAAGAAATCCTTTAACATCTTTTTTTAATTTTACCGGTTTTTTTCCCATATCTGTAAACACCTGATACAATTTATCCACTGTATGCTGTGCCGTCAATTCGCCGCGTGTAATTTCAACCAAAGGAATAATGTGTGCCGGATTTAAATAATGTGTACCGCAAAAACGCTCTGGATGCGTCATATATTTTGCCAGTTCGTTAATGGAAATAGCCGATGTATTCGATGCAACGATACAGTCTGCAGGTATAATCTTACAAATCATTTCATAAAATGTTTTTTTAATCTGAATATTTTCCGGAATCGCCTCAATGACTAACTGCGCTCCACGGAAACATTCGGTGTCTGTTGTATAAACCAAAGCCTCCTGAATTGCTTTTGATTTCTCAACCGTCATAACACCATTCTCAATAAGTGCCGCATGACTATTCGCTACAATCTGTCGTGCACGTTCGAAATCCGCTTCACAGTTACTGTACAATGTTGTATGTACATCATATTCCGGAAAGGATTGCGCAATAATTGCGCCCATAATGCCTGCCCCCGCAACAACAACCTTTCGAATATCTGGTTCTACCATATTTTCGCCCCCAATACTATGATAGTTTAATTTTATCATTTTGTTTATATATTATCAATTATAGATTTTCTATTTTCAACACAAAAACAGCCCCTAAAAAGGACATCTGCCTTTTCAGAGACTGTTCTCACCTAACCCTGAAGACTATCTGCCATACGATTACTGCTGACCAGACATCTGTTCTTCCTGTTTACGGATCATCTGACGAACCATTTCACCGCCAACAGAACCAGCTTCTCTGGATGTTAAATCACCATTGTAACCACGTTTTAAGTTAACACCAAGTTCATTGGCCACTTCCATTTTGAATTTATCCATCGCATCTTTTGCCTGTGGCACTTCCATACGACTTCCATTAGAACCTGTTCCGCTTGAATTGTTAGACATATCTTTCACCTCCAGATAAGATTACGAGTAAATCACTGTGATTTGCTCTGGTCATAGTATTTGTAAGGATTTAAATATTATAATGGAAATTTTTTGATGTTTTGCTTATACTATATTGAAAAGGAGGCATTCTCTTATGGAAATCGAACGCAAATATTTAATCAAAGATATTCTCTCTCTTCCATTCAATTTAAATGATTATCCACACCATGCAATTGAACAGGCCTATCTGAATACAGAACCTGTCATTCGTGTGCGCCGTCAGGATGACGATTATTATCTAACCTATAAATCAAAAGGACTTATGGCACGTGAAGAATACAACCTGCCACTCAACAAACCTGCTTACGAGCATTTACTCAAAAAAGTGGATGGCAATATTTTAACCAAAACACGTTATGAGATTCCTCTTGATAATCATCTTATCATTGAATTGGATGTTTTCCATGGCAAATACGAAGGACTTATCCTTGCCGAAGTAGAATTTCCATCACTCGAAGAAGCCGAAAATTTTTCACCACCAGAATACTTCGGTAAAGATGTGACGTTTTCTACGGAATATCACAACAGTACGCTGAGTCAAAAATAAACATTTTTCAACAAAATAAAAAGCTAAGTTCATGAATGTGTTTTTCTTCATTCCGAAACTTAGCTTTTATTTTTATAATTTTTTTATTATCGTCCGGTGCATAGTCATATAACATGCCAATCCACCGACAAAGTTTGAAATGGGTTCTGCCATAAATACACCTGCAACTCCAAGTATCGAAATCTTCGGCAGGCATATGGCCAACGGTACAACAATGATCGCTTTTCTGAAAATCGAAAAGAATACTGCATGTTTTGCTTTATTTAAAGCCTTAAACACACATTGTCCCGAATGTTGGAAAGCCATCATGAAAAATCCGAAGAAATAAATATGTAAGGATGGTACAGCAACTTTAAGAAGATCCGCCTCCTGATTGAATATACGGATAAACAATTCCGGCATTACTGTAATTGCCCCCCAGATAACCATGGAATATACCACGCACATGCGTGTCATAAAACTTATTGCCTGTTTCATTTGATCATATTTATTTGCACCATAGTTATAACTAATCACCGGTGATGAACCGTTAGTTATGGCAGCAACCGGAGTCTCTGCAATTTCCCGGACCGAATTGATGACGGTCATTGCACTGATATAAATATCTCCACCATACGTACTCAACATGGAATTGCATACAATCTGCACGAGTCCATTGGTAAACGACATGACAAATGTAGAACTTCCCAATTTCATAATATCCCAAATGCAGGACATATCTAATTTAAAATTCTTGAATCCCAGTGTCAGCTCAGCCTTTTTTCCCGTCAGAAACTTCAATACCCAAATTGCTGAAAACATCTGTGAAATAACTGTTGCAATGGCGGCGCCACGCACGCCAAGACCAAACCCAAATATAAAAACCGGATCCAGGATCAAATTACTCACTGCACCTACAGCAACCGTCTTCATTCCAATCTTAGCAAACCCCTGACTATTGATATACGGATTCATACCGAGAGAAATCATGACAAAAACCGTTCCGAGCAGATAAATAACCATATAACTCGCTGCATAAGGATATGTCGCATCACTGGCACCAAAAAGATATAAAATCGATTTATGGAAAACAACCCCGAATGCAGTCAATATAAGACCAGTAATTATCAACATAACAAAGGCATTATTCATGATCTTTCGAGCACCATCCATATCCTTCTTTCCTCTGGCAATGGAACATAAAGGTGCTCCACCAAGTCCATAAAGATTTGCAAAGGCTGTAACCATGGTAATCACAGGAAAGCATAAACCAAGACCTGCCAGAGCAATGGTTCCTTCTCCGGGAATCTTTCCTATATAAACACGATCAATAATATTATAAAGCAAATTAACAAACTGAGCCACCAGCATCGGTGCTGCCACAGCCAATACATTGCGTCTGACATCTCCATTCTCAAAATCCACCTGTCCGGATGTCATGTCACCGCACTTCCCTTCTACACGCATTTACAAAATATATGTTTCTTTCCTGATAAAAAACTTTATTTTGCACTCATATATAGTTATAGCACAAAAAAATAAAGACCGCTACGTAAAAACGCAACGGTCTTATTCGAATCAAATTATTCTATAATCATTCCATTCGCATCAATTTCCGAAGCTGCTAAAGCTTCTTCTGGAATTTCAATAGAATCAATGGTATCAAAACCGATATAATCTGTAACAACCGAAAGTTCTGTAATGCTTATGGTTACTCCATCGGCTTCTGTGCTTATTCCATCTCCAGACATAACAACTTCCATAGACGCCGGATAACCTGTATCCTTATAAATCCATAATGTCATATCTGCCTGCATACTTGTGAGATCTACTTCACCCAGGCCTTCCATCATGGATTCTGCACTGGCAAGAACATCCTGGAGTTCAGCACCGGAAATAGTCCCTGTAATCACATAGGCTTCACCGCCATCCAACGTTTCTGTTTTTTCTGCCAGTTTTAGATTTGCAGGATCTCCAACATTCACTGTAATATTGTTCAAATTCATGTCATCACTCACTGGCTGTGATGTTTTCATCCATTCACCTGCCATACCCATATATGTAATTGCCTGATCGCCATCAATCTGTAAATACATATCCATGTCCATCGATAAGCCAAGTAAACTCATATCCATAGTCATATCCATATGTGTAATCATCGGATCCATAACTGTTTCTGTATTCCCAGCCATACTCAGATCTATATCCATGCCAACACCCTCTGCTTCAACATTCATAGACATTCCCATATCCATGGCTGCTTCATAGGATTTTGTATTTTCGAGTTTTGCATTCATCTCTTCAACAAGACTTTGTGCGGTCACTTTTTTTCCGCATCCCCCCAGCAACGTTGTTCCAAACACCATTGTTCCAACAAGTAACCATGCCAATTTCTTTTTCATTCGCAGTACCTCCGCCAAATCTATTTATTTAATAAGTATATCACAAGAAAAACTGAAAAAAAAGAGATTATCCACAAAATAATCTCTTTCATTCATCCATTTAAAGTTGTTGTTTAAACAATTCTTCCAGTTTTTCTGCAGCTTTATCCTCGTCAGGACCTTCAATTCGAACAATAATCTCATCATCTTTTTTGACACACAACGCCATGACTCCAAAAATCCGTTTCAGGTCCCCTTTCTGTCCGCGTTTTAACATTGTAATCTGACTCTCAAATTCATTAGCCGCTTTTACCAAAACACCTGCCGGTCTTGCATGAATCCCTAATTCATCCTGAACCACATATTTAAACTCTCGCATACATTCTCTCCTGTCAACTAAAGTTATTATGAAACACCTCTAGTATCTCCGAACGTGTTGCTAAATATTCGGAAAATGCGCTGGCACTGCCTGTAGCTATTCCCATATGGAAGGCCTTCTCATAATCTCCCGTTTCCAAATATTCTCCCAAAAAACCTGCAATCATGGAATCTCCTGAGCCAACCGAATTCTTAACTTTACCCCTTGGCGCATGACTTTCATGATATACTCCATTTTCGTCGAATAAAACAGCACCTTTGGAAGCCATTGAAACCAGGACATTTTGAGCACCCATTTCCTGAAGTTTTTTTGCATAAAATCTTGCTTCCTTTTTTGTCGAAATCTCCACACCAAAAAGCGCACCCAATTCATGATGATTTGGTTTAATTAAAAAAGGTCTGTATTTAAGCGTTCTCAAGAGACATTCTCCAGTCGTATCCACAATGATACGAACACCATATCCCATTAAACGTTCCATGAGTTTTTCATAAATATCCTCTGGAAATGAAGCCGGAACACTTCCTGAAAGAATAAGGACATCCCCAGCTTTTAATCGTTCCATCTGCAGGATTAACACCTGTACGGCCAATGGAGAAACTTCTGGTCCTCTTCCATTAATTTCTGTTTCATTTTTCCCTTTTATTTTCACATTAATGCGTGTCATACCACCATCAACAGAAATAAAATCGCTCCGAATCTCGCGTTGCTGCAATTCCCGAATCAATTGATTGCCTGTAAATCCTGCAACAAATCCCAAAGCAAGAGAATCGTATCCCATATTTTTAAGGACTATTGAAACGTTAATTCCTTTCCCTCCAGGAAAGATTTTTTCACTCTCCGTACGATTCACTTTACCTGTATTTAATTCATCTACCCATACCACATAATCCAACGCAGGGTTTAATGTTACTGTATAAATCATAAATGACTCCCATCTAGTGTCTGACACTATTTTTTGAACAAAATGTCTTTCCCCCACTCCAAATAGATACAGCTTTGTCATGAAAAAAAGTGGGGAAAAGCATTGAACTTTTCCCCAAATGTAAATCCCATGTAATTCTTAGAGTACCGCTTCTGACTCACTTTCTAATACTGCAATTTCATATTTTTCCAAAATAATGTTCTGAATACGTTCTCTTGTTTCGGAATTAATCGGATGTGCAATATCTCTGTACTCACCATCCGCAGCTCTGCGGCTTGGCATAGCAATGAAAAGCCCCTTTTCACCTTCGATCACTTTAATATCATGAACAACAAATTCATTATCCAATGTAATGGAAACAATCGCTTTCATTTTGCCTTCTTTAGTTACCTTGCGTACTCTTACATCTGTAATCTGCATGTCTTATGTCCTCCCCAGGTACATTATATCATTCATGTCAATTTATTTTTGCGTCCGTCTTTCTCCCCTTGCGCACACATTACAAAACATATCGATCGCTTTTCTCTACGACGATATTTACTTTGCTTTCCTCTCCTTTATAAGTAGAGTTTGCACGGATCGTATCACGGCTTTCCACGATACAGTTTTCAATGACCGCATTATCTCCAATATAAACATCATTTAAAATGATGGAATTTCTAATGACACAATTGTTGCCAATGTAAACTTTCTTAAAAAGAATCGAATCTGAAACTTCACCATTAATAATGCAACCGCTGGCAATCAAAGAATTCTTTATGTTTGATCCCGGATTAAATTTAGCTGGTGGCAAATCATCAATCTTCGAATAAACATTCGGATATTCACGGAAGAAATAATCACGAACTTCTTTCTTCAGGAAATCTTTATTTGCCTGTTCATAGGATTCAACCGTCGCAATATTCTTCCAATAACCTTCATGTTTGTATCCGAAGATTTTTTTGACATCTTTATATCGAACAAGGATATCCTTAACAAAATCTGTACGACCTTCTTCGTGAGCTCTCTGAATTAATTCTACCAACAATCGACGACGAATCACATAAACTCCAATAGATGCAGTGTTTGTCTGAGCAATTAACGGTTTTTCTTCAAAATTCACAATTCTGTTCTCTTCATCCATACGAATGATGCCAAAACGACTCAGATCATCGTCGCCTTCGTCCAGATCTTTCACAGCAACCGTGATATCTGCTTTCTTCTGGATATGATATTCCAAAAGCTTTTCATAGTCCATCTTATAAACACAATCCCCAGATGAAATGATTACATATGGTTCATGGCATGTTCTCAGAAAATCCAAATTCTGATAAATCGAATCTGCTGTTCCCAAATACCATGAATTATTGTCTTCTGTAATATATGGTGTAAGAACGTATAAACCACCTTGTTTACGTCCAAAATCCCACCATTTAGAAGAATTCAAATGTTCGTTCAATGATCTGGAGTTATACTGAGTAAGTACAGCCACTTTCTGAACGTGAGAGTTACTCATATTACTTAATACAAAGTCGATGCAGCGATAGCTGCCGGCCAATGGCATCGCAGCAACTGCACGTCTCTTGGACAATTCGCCCATCTTATTATTGCTGCCTCCTGCTAATACAATTCCAACTGCTTTCATTACATCTCACCTGCCTTAACTATTGCATGTCCGCTTGCAAGTAATCCATCCGGATAATCCGAAGTTTCTGTCTTGCCTACGATGGCTGTATTTTTACCAATTTTCACATTGGATGGAATTACAGAGTTTTCAGATACGGTTACCAGATCAAATGCATATACTTTCGGATTCAATGTACTTTCTGCATATTCGCCCACACTGAATTCCACATTATCACCAATAATAACTTTTTCTGCAACGATACTTTTGTCAATGATACAATTCTTTCCAATCTTGGTACCATTCATAATAATGGAGTTCTTGACAACTGTACCTTCTCCAATAATAACATCGGAACCAATCACACTATTGCTAATCTCTCCATAAATTTCAGAGCCTTCGCCAACAATACAACGATTCACTTTTGCATCCGTACCATAATAGAGCGGTGTCACCATATCTGTATTGGTATAAATCTTCCAGAATTCCTCATATAAATTAAACTCAGGAATAATATCAATCAATTCCATGTTGGATTCCCAATATGAACCTAATGTTCCAACGTCTTTCCAATAACCATTAAATTCATAAGCATAACAATTTCCAGTCTTTTCATGAACATATGGAATCACATGCATACCAAAGTCACAACCTGGCTGATCTTTTAATGTTAAAAGCGCTTCTCGCAATGTAGGCCAGTTAAAAATATAAATACCCATCGAAGCCAGATTACTGCTTGGTTTCTCCGGTTTTTCTTCAAATTCACGAATATGTCCGATATCATCTGCAACAACAACACCAAAACGGCTTGCTTCTTCCCACGGAACTGGCATACAGGCAATCGTAATGTCTGCCTTTCTTGACTTATGGAAATCAAGCATCACTTCGTAGTCCATCTTATAAATATGATCACCACCCAGAATAAGAACATACTCCGGATTATATGCTTCAATAAATTCCAGATTCTGGAAAATGGCATTCGCTGTTCCAGAATACCAGTCTGCATTCTCACTGCCTTCATATGGCGGAAGCAATGTCACACCACCATGGTTACGATCTAAATCCCAAGGAATACCAATACCAATATGTGTATTCAATCTCAAATGACGATACTGTGTTAATACACCCACTGTATCGATACCCGAATTAATACAGTTACTTAAAGGAAAGTCTATAATACGGTACTTGCCGCCAAAAGCCACTGCCGGTTTCGCTACATGTGCCGTCAATACTCCCAGTCTGCTGCCTTGCCCCCCAGCAAGAAGCATAGCTATCATCTCTTTTTTTACCACGATATCACCTCTTGTTGTATATATGATATTTTATTATAACACTTAAAAATCAAATTGTGAACAGTTTTACTATATTTTCCCCATTTTAGATTTTTTTCATGTTCAATTTCACAATATCTTTTGATATCTTTCGACATTTTTATGCAATATATGCACAACTTATTTATCTCTTTTTTGTGCATATTTGTTTTCTTTTTTATAATCTTTATTTTCTTTTTTAGAATCTTTCTTTTTTCTGGAATTCGATATATAATATATTAATTAATAAGAAAGCTTTATATAACGAAATTATTAAGGAAGTGCGAATTTTATGTATAAAATTGATTTCAACCGCCCGATCAAAATCCATTTTATGGGTATTGGCGGCATCAGTATGAGCGGACTTGCTGAAGTCCTTCTGGAACGTGGTTTTATCATTACCGGTTCCGATATGAAAGCTTCTCCGATCACAAAAAAACTCGAAGCCCATGGTGCTTCCATCATCTACGGTCAGAAAGCCGAAAATATTACAGATGATATGGACCTTGTTGTTTATACAGCAGCTATCCATCCGGACAATCCGGAATATCAGGCCGTCATTGCTAAAAACATTCCGCACATGGACCGTGCAGAACTTCTTGGTCAGATGATGAACAACTATCAGAATTCCATCGCTGTTTCCGGAACACATGGAAAAACAACAACAACATCCATGCTTTCATTGATCATGCTTGAAGGGAATTGCGATCCGACCATTTCTGTCGGTGGTATATTAAAGGATATTGATGGCAATATCCGCGTGGGTCGTTCTGAAAACTTCATTACAGAAGCATGCGAATACACAAACAGCTTTTTAAAATTCAATCCACGTATTGAAATCATCTTAAATGTAGAAGCCGATCACCTGGACTTTTTTAAAGATTTGGATGACATTCGCCATTCTTTCCGTCTTTTCTCTGAAAAGCTGAATAATGATGGTGTCCTGATCATCAACAGTGATATTCCAAACGTAGATTACTTTATTAAAGACCATTCATATAAAGTATTAACCTATGGATTTAAAGAAAGCGATCATTTCACAGCCAAAAACATTCAATTCAATGATATGGCCTGCGGAAACTATGATTTATATGTGAACGGTGAAATGGTGGATCATATTGCCTTAAATGTGACAGGTATGCACAATGTATCCAACTCCTTATCTGCCATTGCAGCGGCTTTTGAACTTGGCATTTCCATGAAAGATATTAAAGCCGGATTGCTTAAATTCAAAGGTACGGATCGTCGTTTTGAATATAAAGGTGAAGTAAACGGCATGACCATCATCGATGATTATGCGCATCATCCAACAGAGATTGAAGCTACTCTGACCGCGGCTAAAAATTATCCACACAACAAAGTATGGTGTGTTTTCCAGCCACATACCTATACACGTACCAAATCCCTGCTTCACGAATTTGCCGAAGCACTTATCCACGCTGATCATGTCATCCTTGCAGATATCTATGCAGCACGTGAAGTGGATCCTGGAGATATTCACTCCCGTGATCTTCAGGCAGAAATCAAAAAACTTGGTACCGACGCAGATTATTTTCCATCTTTTGCAGAAATCGAAACATTCCTTCTGGATAACTGTGAAACAGGAGATCTTGTAATCACTATGGGTGCTGGCGATATCGTCAATGTAGGAGAAGAACTTTTAAACAAATAAAAAAATATTTACAGAAAAAAAGTACCGTATACATGGTACTTTTTTTATATTATAATAAATATATACGAGAACTCTGTGTTTTTTACAAATATGATTTCAAACATTACAAAAGATAAACATCGAATAAATGGTTTCTTATTGACAATACTTTTTATGGAAGGATGTGTTATCATGCCATTACTCAAAGAGCAGCTTTATACCATTGAAGACATCTATAGATTACCCGATGGCGAACGTGCAGAATTGATCGATGGGCATATTTATTACATGGCACCACCAGGCCGAAAGCACCAACGAATCCTTGGTGAATTATTTACAGCCATTTACAACTATATCAAATCCAATAACGGCTCCTGCGAACCATATATTGCACCATTTGCCGTATATCTTAATAAAGATGACAAGAATTACGTTGAACCCGATATATCTGTTATTTGTGACAAATCCAAACTTGATGACAGAGGATGTAATGGTGCTCCCGACTGGATTATTGAAATTGTTTCTCCTTCCAGCAGGCGTATGGATTATTATACCAAGTTATTTAAATACCGTACTGATGGTGTAAGAGAATACTGGATTGTCGATCCCGATAAAAATCGAATTATAATTTATAATTTCGAGTCCGAAGATACCATTGAATATTCTTTCTCAGATTCAATCAAAGCAGGTATTTACGATGACCTGATCATTGATTTTTCAAAATTAGATATCTAAACAACCTGCGCCCATATCCGTTTTGGAAATGGGCATTTTTTCTTACATATTTTTACAAACACTTTACATAGCATCTTTATAAAAAATTTTTTTAAAAGATTCCACAAAATTATCCACTTCCCGAATCCTTGATTTCACCACTGTTTTCTCCACTTATCCACATTATCCACATACTTATTAACATTTTCCCGTTTTTCCACCTGTGGATAATTCCATTTACATAACATTTATCCACATCACCCACAATTCATCGCAAAACCCCTGTTTTTTCAGGGTTTTTCGACAATCCGATGTTTCCAGAAATAATTATGCAACAAAACTTATCCACATTATCCACACTTTCCACAATCTACTTACGCACAGGTCTGAACTATTTTCATTCTGTTTAAAAAATGCTATACTGATGTTCCAATATATTTTGAATACTTAACAAGCCCAAACGGATGGGCAGTTTTGAACATTTTATTTTGTATATTTTGAGGTAATACCTATGATGAATACGATCCAGTTACATACCGATATGCCTCGTCATATTACCATGATCCCCAACGCTTTTCTGGATCATTATATGGCTGGTGCCAACGGTGAATTTTTAAAAATCTATCTTTATCTGCTCCGATGGGCAGGCTGTCCTGAATCCAACATTACGACAGCCTCCATTGCAGATTTTTTTAATATGACAGAGAACGATATCAAGCGTGCACTGCGTTTCTGGGAACAGGAGGATTTGCTGCATATCGCGTGGGACGATTCCGACAACATTGCCGCCATCTGTCTTCGACCGGTAACAGCTCCATATAACAGAGAAACACAGGGAATATCCAACGATTCCCCAAACACATTCTCTATGAATGCAGCACCATCCTCGATCGCATCCAAAAATACTGCCCCAACAAAAACAGGCACGCAGCATTTTGAAGAAACAAAATCAGACACTGCTTCCATTCCAGACCATCTTCCAGCTTATCCTGTGGAAGACCTGGATGACTTTATGACCAATCATCACGGAGATGAGCTTTTCTTTGTCATTCAGCAGTACACTGGCAAACCATTAAGTCCTACCGACATGAATACCATTCTTTTCTTCTACAAAGAACTTGGCATGTCCATTGACTTAATTGAACATCTTTTTGAGCATTGCATATCTGGTGGACATCGTCGCATGAACTATATTCAGACTGTTGCCATCAACTGGGCAACCAGTGGAATCACTACCATTGAAGAAGCCAAGTCCTATTGTTCCGGCTTCAATCAACTAAACAATGCTGTTATTAGTGCTTTTGGCATTAAAAATCGTTATCTGACCGATGACGAACTCCAATTCCTCCGTAAATGGAGTAAAGAGATGCAGTTTTCTCAGGAACTGATCGTTGAAGCCTGCAAACGCACGATTCTGACGGCTCATTCGGCCAGCTTTAAATATGCCCACTCCATTTTGGAACGGTGGAAGACCAACAATGTCCAATCGATGGAAGATGTGCGTCGCCTGGATGAAGCTTTTGAAAAATCAAAAACCGAACGTGCAAAACACCAGGCACAAAACACAGCGACAACATCCGGGAAAAAACCTGCATCCCGTTTCCATAATTTCAATCAGCGTTCCTATGATTACGGAAAGATGGAGATGGAATTTGTCAAAAAACTTCAGGAACGTAAGCAACCTTAATCATTGATTTCAAGAGGATTTACATATGTTGAACAATTCACTTTATCAGACAATCATGCGTGATTTCAATCGCCGACAGGCCGATCAAAAACACCAACAGGATCTACGCATACAAGAAATATATGAAACCATTCCTGAATATAGAACTTTAGATCAGGAAGTGGTGTCTCTTTGTGCCAAAGAAGCCCGAATGCGTATTTTAAATCCGAGTGCTGATCACTCTGCAAGTGCAAAACAGCTTTCCGAACAGATTGAAACGATTAAACAATTGCAGCTTCAGCTTCTTTCAAGCGCGGGGTTTCCGAAAGATTATCCGGAACTTCATTCTATTTGTCCAATTTGCAAAGACACCGGCTTTGCCGGACACGATCTCTGTGAATGTTTCCGTCAGGAAGCTGCTAAAGTCATCTATGACCAATCACAGATTGCATCCATCATTGAAAAAGAAAATTTTGACACATTCCGTTTAGATTACTATTCCGAAGACATTGATCCACGCTTTGGTATCAGCCCTGCAGATAATATGCGTGCCGTTCTCAGCGAATGCAGACGCTATATCCGGGAATTTGATCAAACACATACGAATTTGTTCTTTACCGGAGATACGGGTGTTGGGAAAAGTTTTCTGACCCACTGCATTGCCAATGAGCTTTTAAAAGCATCACATACCGTTCTTTATCTGAGTGCTTTTGATCTCATTGAAGCCTTCGAAAAACACACTTTTGGACGAGCTAATGCATGTGAAGAAGACTTCTATGAAGACACGCTGTTTGATTCCATTTTAAACTGCGATGCCCTGATTATTGACGATCTTGGAACTGAAACGGTCAACAATTTCACAGTATCTCAGTTATTCCTGTGTTTAAATCACCGTCAGGAACATCAAAAATCCACAATCATTTCTACGAATCTTCCGGTAGAAGCCATTCAGGATATTTACAGTGAACGTATTTCTTCCAGAATCATCAGCTATTATCATATTTTTCTTCTATTTGGAGAAGATATTCGTATTCGGATTGCACGTTCCAGATTTTAATACTCATTTTAGTATATTACTTTGTTGAACAATTTTCGACAATAAACTTGACATCCTCACAAACCATAGTCCATAATAAAAGTAGGTTATATTCGCTTTATGAATGGGCGAATCGTTTTATACATATTATTTTATTATCTAATTTACGGAGGTTCATCATGAGTCAGAGTCCACTCAACATCGATTTCAAAGAAACTATCCCTGTAGCTCCATTAGGAATTATCCCTCTTCAGAGCAGTATGGAATTGGGACAGAAAGTAAATGATTATATTGTTTCCTGGAGAAATGACCGTGAAAGCGATCATCATTCAAACATCCTTTTTAATGAATACAAAAAGGACAGTTACATTATTAATTCTAAATGTTCCCGTTTTGGTTCCGGTGAAGCCAAAGGTGAAATCAGTGAATCCATTCGAGGTAAAGACTTATACCTGATTGTTGATGTTACAAACTATAGTCTCACATACAAATTATGCGGTCATATTAACCGTATGTCTCCAGATGATCACTATTCCGATTTAAAACGTATCATCGCTGCAGCATCCGGTAAACCACGCCGTATCAATGTTATTATGCCATTCCTTTATGAAAGCCGTCAGCACAAACGTTCCTCTCGAGAATCCTTAGACTGTGCAATTATGCTTCAGGAACTTAAAGGTATGGGCGTTGACAACATTATTACTTTCGACGCACACGATCCTCGTGTACAGAATGCTATTCCAATGAGCGGATTCGAAAGCGTCCAGCCAACATATCAGTTTATCAAAGCCCTCTTCCGTTCCGTTGACGATTTAGTCATTGACAGAGATCATATGATGATGATCAGCCCGGATGAAGGTGCCATGAACCGTGTTGTATATTATGCAACTATGCTCGGTATTGACATGGGTATGTTCTACAAACGTCGTGACTACTCCCGCGTTGTTAATGGACGTAATCCAATCGTTGCCCATGAATTCCTGGGTGCTTCTGTAGAGGGCAAAGATGTATGGATCATCGATGATATGATTTCTTCCGGTGAAAGTATGCTTGATACTGCAAAAATGTTAAAAGAACGTGGTGCTAAACGTGTATTTGTAGCTTCCACATTCGGTCTCTTTACAAATGGTCTTGCTATTTTTGATAAAGCTTACGAAGACGGTCTTATCAATAAAATCCTGACAACAAACTGTATTTATCAGACACCGGAATTACTTTCCAAACCATGGTATGTGAATGTTGATATGAGTAAATATATTGCGCTTCTCATCGAATCCTTGAACCACGATCATTCCATCAGTGAATTACTTGATCCGGTAGAACGTATTCACACACTTGTAGATACGTATAAAAAAACACATAATTAATCTATTCAATGAAAAAGGATCTGCCACACGAACTGTAAATTCGTTCGTGCGGCAGACCCTTTTTCTATGCCTTTAAAACTGAGTTTTTTATCAACCCCATCGACGGAATTCAATTTTTATAAATAGATTGGATGATATTCCACACCCATCCGATCCATCAGAACCATCTCCCGTTTCTGACATGTAAAAATTAAAATCTGCTCATATCCCTGTCTGGACAACCATGACAAGATCCGTGCTAATCGACCGTCATCATAATACACAAAACTGTCATCAAACATGATCGGCATTTTTTTATCCGGATACAGCAAATTGATCATAGCCAAACGCAGAACAAGATACAGCTGCTCTTTCGTTCCTGTACTGAATTGATCAGCTGATACAAATCCATTACCTGTATCTACTTTCAAGCCAAGTTCATTGTCTACAACCACATGACCATATTTGCCACCTGTAAGTTCTTGCATTAACTTAGACACTTCGCGATTCAAAGCCGGGCCAAAATCCGAATGAATTTCTTCAGAAAGCTCCAGAATTATATCCATACATTCCTGAATAATTTCCGCTTCCTCCTGACTATCTTTAACATTCTGTTTCAAATACGACATTTCTGTCTCAAGGTTTTCCAATTCCACATCCTGCTGTTCAAATGTTTCCTTCTGAACCAACAGACGTTCCAGAGATTTTAGAATTTTTGCTTCTTTTTCCCGTAAGAACTCTACAGTATCTTCTTCTTCATCATCCACATCCAAAGATATATCATCCCCATATTTCTCAAGATACGGCTGCAGCGGCACCTGAATATGCTCATACTGATCTCGCAGAAGATGAAGTTCGTCTTTTAATTGCTTCAACATGGCTTTATTTCCACGTCCAAACATATTTTGTTCCATGGCCTGCTGCATTTCCTGAAAATGTTCTCTGGCAGCATCCACTTTACGTTTCATCCGTTTGCGCCCACTTCCAAGCAGTATCATAAGAACAAAAAGCAGTATGACCAGACCGCCTATGGCTGCCATACGAAACAGCATACTTCCTTTTAAGAAAAACATAGCAATTACCGGAATCATACCAAACATAAGAACCGAAAACATAATGGCGAGATTTCTCCCCTTCATCTGACCATAACGGTCCGCAAGTTCTTCATAATCCACACTGGCTTCTGCCCATTGGTCTTTCAGTTCTTCAAAATCAACCTCTGACATCTCAGCTTTCAGTTGATCATACGCTGCCTTTTTCTGCTGATACTCAGCGGCAATTCGATTATTTTCCTCAATCAGACGTATAGCCTCCATACGTTCTTTCTGTTCAATACGACGACTTTCTTTATCTGCCAAATTATGAGACTTAATCTCTGTCCTAACCTGATCCAGCATCTCCTGTCTTCTTGTAATTTCTTCGATAATCTGTTCACGTTCCACATCAAATACACGCATCGTATCCGACTGTTCCTGAAGTTTTTTTAATTGTTTTTCGGCTTCCGTATGCTGATACTTTTTCTTTTCTTTTTTCAAATAATCAATTGTTGCACTAAGATCTACCGCCTGACTTTTTGTCTGTTCAATATTTGCCATATACGCCTGCAATGTCAGTCCGAATGTGGCATCAATTTGGGTTTCCATTTGAGAAATACTCAATGTATTTTTAAAATTTGTCTTGTTTAGCCCGCCAATCAATGTGTCCAACTGACCGTTCGTTAAAAACAGTTGCTTTCCTGTATCCAACTGCTCAATCTTAAAATATTCATCTTCTCGATAAAAATTTCGAATCAGACGATACACACGCCCCTCATGGGTAATCTCCATAGAGCCTTCGTAATTTTTCCCCTGTTCCCACGGCTTATAACGGGAGTATTCATCCTTTTTTGAACCTTTGCCTCGCAATCGTTCCACACCAAAAAGCATAGCTCCAATAAAATGATGAATGGTTGATTTTCCAGCTTCATTTTCGCCATAAATCACATTAATTCCTGACTGAAGCTCCATACGCTTCTGATGAAAGCAACCAAAATGTGTCAAATACAAAGAATTGATTTTCATCGTTCACTTTCACCCCTTCCATGATACATCGCCTGAAGACCATAACTTAAAATCTGTTCCCGACGTTTTTCATCCATTGGAACCTGATAAACCTTTTGAATAAACAGACCAATGAGATTATCCGCATTTTCATTGTAAATGCGTTCAAAATCAAACCATGGCAATGTCTCATCTTTCATAAACACAATATTTCCCAGCTCAGATAATTTGTTCGAATCATAAACAATATCCGGATCCCTATAGCCTGTTAATGTTACATTATAAATATGTTCTCTGCCTTCAATGACCAGTTGCTGCAACATCCAGTCTTCCATCTCACCTTGCGTGATGTCCGTATCCGATTCAAGAATTAGATTTCGATATTCACGACAAGACAACGGACAAAACTGAATTCGGGTACCTTTTTCCGTAATTTCTCCATAAACATAGCCATGTTCCCCCACATCCAAACGATCAATAGGCTCTAATGCACCTGCATAAGCCATATTTCCAGAAATCAAATCCGGCTTATGGATATGTCCAAGTGCCACATAGTCAAAGCCAGCCTGTTCTAATTTTTTATGCTGAATCGGAATATGTTTTTCATCGCCACCATGAGCCAGTAAAATATGATATCCCGGCTCATCATACGGTCTTGCAAGGTCATAAAGCGGCATGGTGATTTCTCTATGTTCATAACTCAAACCATACACCCAGGTATCCAATACCTCCAGATAAAAGGCATCCATCATTTCTCTTTCAAAAAAATGTACATTTTCCGGCCATTCAAAACCTCTGTAATTGGAATGCTCGCCTATAAAATCATGATTTCCTGCCATGAATACGACTTCTGTCGGTGCAATGGATTCCAGACGATAACTGAGTTCTTTGAGTTCCCGTTTTAATGGTTGACGATGAAAAAGATCGCCTGAAATCAGAATCAGCTCCACCCCCTGCTTTCCTGCTTCTGAAAGAAGCCGATAAAACGTTGTACAAATCTCTTCTTCACGTTTTTCGGACCATGGCTTACCTTTATCCGGTACAGCACCTAAATGAACATCCGCTATATGTATAAACCTCATGTATTCACCTCTTTTTTGGTTACAATCACATTTTCATGTATGACTTTATTCGTACCATGCGTCGTTACGTTGTTCTACATCAAATAAAGTATTATAATTCAACATCCAGTATTCCTGTAATTCATCCGGAACCGCCTCAATATTTCCAGTTCCGAAAAATCTGCCATCATCGTCATAGAAACCATTTGCAGATGTAATCGGATATTCTGTAATCAAATCATCCATATAAAGCTGATAAGAGCTCTTCGGAAGGCCAGCTGCTTCCATAACCAATGTATTAAGATAGTTCATGCTAAGCATATCATACTCCGACGAAAGATAGTCCACCTGATTAAGAATCTCCTCTTCATCCATATCATAGTTTGACCAAAGTACAAACGGAACCATATAACGCTCCAGGGATTCAGACCATTCTGCTGTATCTGTTTGACCATTCATGCTATAAATCGGGCTTACCACCCAATCCGCCGGTTGATGATCACCAAACATTAGAATGACGGTCGGTTCATCCTGACTCTCAAAATACTTCACTAATGCTCCAAAAGCTGCATCCGATATTTTAATCAAAGACAAATATCGTTCCAAAAGCACATCATTTTCCGAACCGTACACCTCAATATCCGGTGTGAAATTGTCATATTCTTTACTGTAACTACTGTGATTTTGCATAGTCACATCGAAAACAAACATAGGCTGTCCGTCTTCTTTGGTATGATAAATGTCTACAATTTTCTGATAAGTGGATAAATCATCCACATACGTTCGTATCAGATTCGCATCACTAAAATCCGATTTAAAAAAACTCTGATCAAATCCAAAATATTCGTAAATATTGTTTCGATTCCATCCGGAAGCTCCATAAGGATGCATAGCATACGTTAAATATCCCTGTTCGTTTAACTGGCTTGCAAGTGTTGGCATCTCTCCACGAATATACTGCTGATAAGGAATGGAACCCACGGGCAGATATGCCATACTGTTTCCTGTTAAGAATTCATATTCCGCATTGGCTGTATTTCCGCCTTTAACAGATGCAACCGCATATCCCTTGATGGCATTTTCTTCCATGGAATGGATAAATGGCATATAATCCATATTGGTTTCAAATTTCCCAAGTACGGATGGGTCTGAAAATGCCTCATTCATTATGACAATCACATTCGGCTTCTGCTTATTTTTATCACCAGCCAATGCTTCTTCTTCGCTTTCTTCAACATATGGCTCCAATAAACGCTCAACCTGGTTGATATCATACCCCTCTGGTTCTTTCACTTCCAGATACTGCATATTCGATAAAAAGCTGACCATAAATCCATTGATTCGATAAAAAGAAAGCGGGGTAAAGAGATATTCATAAAATCCTACAGCCTGATGAACGGCAGGTTTCTGAACAATTCCAGTATAAAGAGCAATCATTCCCACACTCATCAAAGACAGTCCTATATGCAGATAACGTTTGCCGATCGTCAATTTCCAACGGGTCCAAAGTCCAACCAAAATAAGCATTAAAAATCCAAAAACCAACTTCATCGCCGATTCATCTAACGTATAATCAAAATTGCCGGCTACACTCGCCGCTGTTTTTAATGAGAAAAAATCCCATGGATAGATCGGTATCGAACGAAACTCAATGACAAAATAATTTGCCAGACCAACCATCATAAAAAAGAGGCTTCCAATACTCAAACTGATCCAACTGCGCTTTGATATAACGAAAATCGTGCCATATATCAGATAATAAACGACCAGATTCAATGCAATCAACGGTGCATCCATATTTTCAGAAATCACATGGGTCAATGATTCCAGCAGATAAAAACTGATGGCTGGTGTTACAATCCAGATCAATGCACTTGGAATGGGTGGAATCCCCAAATTGTAAAATTTTTTTGTATTCATTAAAAAACACCCTCAAAAATTACAAAGAGGGATTGCGAAACCACAACCCCTCATCAATTCACTTTTTAATTAGATATCACAATTATTTACTGTTCTTGGGAATGGGATAACGTCACGAATATTACCCATACCTGTCAAGTACATGACACAACGTTCAAAGCCAAGACCATAACCTGCATGACGCGCAGAACCGTATTTACGAAGATCCAAATAGAAATCGTAATCTTCTTCTTTTAAGCCGAGTTCCTTCATTCTTGCAACAAGTTTATCGTAATCATCTTCACGCTGGCTTCCACCGATGATTTCACCAATACCAGGAACAAGCAAGTCCATCGCAGCAACTGTCTTGTTGTCTGGATTCATCTTCATATAGAAAGCTTTGATTTCCTTTGGATAATCTGTTACGAAAACAGGACGTTTGAATACCTGTTCTGTGAGGTAACGTTCATGTTCTGTCTGTAAATCTGTACCCCATTCTACTTTATATTCAAACTTGTCATTATTTTTCATAAGAATTTCAACAGCTTCTGTATATGTTACATGACCAAATTCGGAATTTGCCACATGCTGAAGTCTTTCAATGAGACCTTTATCAATAAACTGGTTGAAGAATTTCATCTCTTCCGGAGCATGTTCAAGAACATAATTGATAATGTACTTGATCATATCTTCTGCCAATGCCATGTTGTCATTAAGATCTGCAAATGCAATTTCCGGTTCGATCATCCAAAATTCTGCTGCATGACGTGTTGTGTTGGAATTTTCCGCACGGAATGTTGGTCCAAATGTATAAATGTTACGGAAAGCCATGGCATATGTTTCACCATTAAGCTGACCGGATACTGTAAGATTTGTTTCTTTTCCAAAGAAGTCTTTGGAGTAATCGATTTTTCCATCTTCGTCCATTGGCATATTCATTGGATCAAGTGTTGTAACACGGAACATCTCACCGGCACCTTCACAGTCACTGCCTGTAATGAGTGGCGTATGCACATAAACGAAATCTCTTTCCTGGAAAAATTTATGAATTGCATATGCTGCTAAAGAACGTACACGGAACACTGCCTGGAATGTATTTGTTCTCGGACGCAAATGAGACACTGTACGAAGATATTCCATGGTATGACGTTTTGGCTGAATTGGATAATCCGGTGTGGACACACCTTCAATGATCACATTTTCCGCCTGAATTTCGAATGGCTGTTTTGCCTTTGGTGTTGCAACTAATGTACCTTCAACAATCACTGCCGCACCAATATTTAAATGTGCAATCTCATGAAAGTTTTCAAGTTTCTGATCAAATACAACCTGTAATGTCTGGAAGTATGTTCCATCATTAATCACAAGAAAACCAAATGTTCTGGAGTCACGAAGATTACGTACCCAGCCTCCGATTTTAACTTTCTGATCCACATATTTTGAAGAATTACGATATAATTCTCTAATTGTTACAAATTCCATATCTATCCTTCTTTCTAAGTTTTTATTTCTAGTCATAGATTATCTTTTATATTTTACCCTAAAATATTCCATTCGTAAAGGGTGTTCTCCATTGAATTCATCCCATATCTTTGGTTTTTTCCAAAAATGTTCACGATATTCCTAATAATTCCTACCTATGGACTTCTCTTTTCTTCAGTTGTATAATAAGACATAGTAAAATACAATCGAAAGGAATTTCAAACTATGGACGAACGTATTAAAGTATTTGCACACAATCTGATTCACAAATCACTTCAGGTTAAGGCTGGAGAAAAAGTATATATTCACTATATTGGCTCAGCCACAGAAGATCTGGCTCGTCAGTTGATCAAAGAAACTTATGCAATTGGCGCACTTCCTTTCCCACATTACACAAATCCTCGTGTAGAACGTGAAATGCTCTTAAACTGCAGTGAAGAACAGCTTAAAATCATGGCTGAAGTGGATGCTCTTGAAATGTCTAAGATGGACTGCTATCTCGGTATCCGCGGAAGTGACAATGTTTCCGAAAACTCCGATGTTCCTGCTGAAAATATGAGCCTTCACAGCAAGTTTTATATGACACCGGTTCACCACGAAATCCGTGTACCAAAAACGCGCTGGTGTGTTATGAGATATCCGAACTATGCAATGGCACAGCTCAACAACCAGAGTTTGGAAGCCTTCGAAGATTTCTATTTCGATGTTTGCTGTCTCGACTACGAAAAAATGAGCGAAGCCATGACTCCACTCATTGAACTCATGAACAAAACAGATAAAGTCCGCATTGAAGGCCCTGGCACAGATCTGACTTTCTCTATTAAAGATATTCCGGCTGTCAAATGCGCCGGCAACATGAATATTCCGGACGGTGAAGTTTATACTGCCCCTGTCCGCGATTCCATCAACGGTACTTTAACTTATAATACACCTGCTGTTTATCAGGGCTTTACTTTTGAAAATATTTCTTTCACATTTAAAAACGGAAAGATCATTAAAGCGACTGCCAATGATACAGAAAGATTGAATCAGGTACTTGATACCGATGAAGGCGCACGTTTTGTCGGCGAATTTGCTATCGGTGTTAACCCTTACATCTTAAAACCAATGAAGGATACCTTATTTGATGAAAAGATTATGGGATCATTCCACTTTACACCGGGTAACTGCTATGATGATGCCTACAACGGCAACAGCTCTGCCATCCACTGGGATCTCGTATGTATCCAGACACCGGAATGCGGTGGCGGAAGCATCTGGTTTGATGATGTGCTCATCCGCAAAGATGGTCGCTTTGTACTTCCTGAGTTAGAAGGACTGAACCCAGAGAATCTTAAATAAAAAGTAAATTTTTGATCCACGTTGCAGGAGTTGATTTTATGAAGATTTTTGAGATGATATTCAGCCCAACAGGCGGAACAAAGAAAGTTTCTGACATCATTTGCCATGCACTTGATGAAAATATCGAAAACATTGAAATTGTTGATCTTATGCGTACAGATGTGAACTTTTCATCTGTAAATATTAAAGAAGATGATTTATGCGTGATTGCTGTTCCGGCTTACGGCGGCCGTGTTCCAGCACCGGCTGTTTCTCATATTGGCGCACTCTACGGCAATGGTGCAAAAGCCATTCTTGTTGCCGTTTTTGGTAATCGTGTTATTGATGAAACACTTTTAGAACTTCAGGATGTGTCAACTGCGGCCGGATTCAAACCTGTTGCCGCCATCGAGGCTGTTGCCGAACATTCTCTGGCTCGAGTTCATGGTGCAGGCCGTCCGGATGCAGATGATGAAAAAGAGCTCAAATCATTTGCAAAACAGATTTTCGAAAAATTGGATGTGTTAAATGGCACGGCACTAATCGTTCCGGGTGTTCGTCCATTCAAGGAATTTAAAGGTTCATCCGCCAAACCATCCGTTAAGAAAATCTGCACTTCCTGTGGACTTTGTGCCACACAATGCCCGGTTAAAGCGATTCCAAAAGATGCTCCGGATATCACGGATAAAAACTTATGCATTTCGTGTATGCGTTGTGTAACTGTCTGCCCAAATCAGGCACGTTACGTTCCGGATGAAATCACAGAAACCATTACAAAGTTTCTTGCCCCATTATGTGCAGAGCGTAAACCGAACAAACTCTATATGTAAAGTTTTCGCTTTGACACGATCTCGTTTTTAAATTATAATGATTTCAGATGATAAAAGAAAGGACGTGAATCCCTGTTCAAATTATTTTTCATGCACCGATATGCGGTTTTGCAGTCGTTGTATATTTTTATGAAAATCATTTTGAAAGGGAGTTTTTTATGTCTAAACTAAAAAAACAATTATATTCTATTCTTGGCATCAGCGGTTTGAATGCTTTTCAGCTCGCCGGTGCTTCCTGGATTGCGTTACTCGCTGCCCGCGGATTCTCACTTGTCGAAATAGGCATCGCCGAAAGCTGCTTTCATGTCACCAGTCTGCTTTTCGAAATCCCATCCGGTGTTATATCGGATGTCTTTGGACGAAAAAAGTCTATGATCCTAAGTCAATGCATGTTTATCCTATCCGCACTTTTGATGGCATTCTCGACCACCCTGACCAGTGTCTGTCTTGCATTGATTTTTAATGCGCTTGGCTACAACTTTGCCTCCGGTGCCAGAGAAGCTTTGACCTATGACAGTTTAAAACAGTCCGGATATGAAGACCGCTATATGGAATTTTCTGCGTTTGATTTAAGTATTTACTATTTTGGAAAATCCAGTGCCGTTCTATGCGTAGGTCTAGCCCTTGCCATCGGCTACAAAAGTGCTTATCTTCTGGATGCATTTCTTAACATCGGCTGCCTGATCTTATCTCTTCAGTTAACCGAAATTCGTCTGGAAACCGGACAATTTGAAGGCCAAATTCGCCATCGCATATGGACTTGCTTTAAAGAAAGCTTTAACTTTATCATTCATAACGGACGTACGATTGGTCTCATGCTCTGGAATTCTCTTGTTGGATGCATAGCCATTTTGACCGTATTCTTTTTGCAGGCACGTTTAATAGCCTGCGGCGTATCCAACACCTTACTTGGACCAACACTCTTTGTTGTAGCTCTTGGCGGAGTGATCGGACCACATCTTATTACAAAAACAAATCATTTATCTTACTCGGTTTTATCCGCAATTTGTATTCTTGGTGTCATTTTTGGTGCTGTTTGTGGCGCAGGAACTCTTCCCCTCATGATGTGTATTGGTGGTTTCATCGCTAATCTTTGCGACAATCTCCTTCAGGTACGAACGGATGCCATCTTAAACAGCCGTTTCCATTCATCACAGAGAGCCACCATGAATTCCGTTGTCTCTCAGACCTTTTCCATCCTTATGATTTTTTTATCACCGATTGCCGGATGGATGTTTTCAATATAAAACAAAAAAGAAGGGATTGTCGGTGAATACCGAATTTCAATCCTTTTAACACATAAAAATTTAGGGAGGGTGTGACTCGCTGTGAGTCACACCCTCCCTGTTCGATAGCTATCTATTTCCCGATAGCCCCTTTCATTTAGATTCATTTACATTTTTCTGATAAATATACCATAAACCCTTTAGCAAAAGATTCGGCTCATATTTAATTTTGTGTTTACAATACGGAACAATCAGACCTGCAACACCTCCAGTTGCCAACACAGTGACTTTTCTGCCCAGCTCTTCCTGTATAATATCAATTAAACCATCCAGCATGGATGCATTGCCGTAGATTACGCCACTTTGCATACTCTCAACAGTGTTCTTTCCTATAATATGTTTTGGCTTCTCAAAACGTATATAGGGAAGTTGTGATGTTTTTTCTGATAATGCATCCTGTGATATTTTAATTCCAGGGATAATCAGTGTCCCAAGATATGCCCGTTTCTCGTCAATCACAGAGCATGTTGTAGCCGTTCCCAAATCAAATATGATCAATGGTCCCTCATATTCTTCAGCAGCTGCTACAGCATCGACCACCAGATCCACCCCAAGGCTTGCCGGATGGTCCGTCGCAATACGTATGCCCGTTTTCATCCCCTGACCTACAACATAAGGAGTAAAGCCCGTCATCTGTTTCATACTTCTACGGACAACATCTGTGAGTCCTGGAACTACAGAAGATATAATCACGCCCCGAATTCCATCAAAACTAACATGATAAATGTCCATCAATGTTTTTAACTCAATCATGAATTCTTCTTTTGTTTTTTGTCTGTCAGACCGTATTCGTCCCAAAAATTTCACCTTGCGTTCATTATCCATGAATCCAATAACAATATTTGAATTTCCAATATCTACAGCAGCAATCATTGATGTCCCTCTCCTTCTAGATATTTTTCTCTTCCCATATCTGCTTTAAAGTATTTAAAAGTCTGTCTGCCGCATCCTCTTTCGACAAAAGAGGTAAATCATCAACAGCACTTTTCCTAATGAGCATCAAATGGTTCGTATCTGTTCCAAAGCCGGCACCTTCCTCTTTCAAACAATTTGCCGCAATGAGATCTGCATTCTTTTTTTCCAGCTTCGCTTTGGAATTCTCAAATACATCCATTGTTTCCATGGAAAAACCGCATAACACCTGATTATTCTTTTTATGCTTACCAAGCCATGCCAAAATATCTGTTGTTCGTTCCAGTGGGAGATTCATGATCCCATCATTTTTCTTGATTTTTTCTGTCGCCCTATCTGCCGGCGTATAGTCTGCCACTGCGGCGGCTTTAATGATCATGTCCTGATCTTCCCAATGTTCACTGACTGCCCCGAACATATCTTTGGCACTCATCACAGGAATGACCTTCACGAATGGCGGCGGCACAATGGATACCGGTCCACTCACTAAAGTCACCTCAGCACCCCGGAGCATAGCCTGCCGGGCAATGGCATATCCCATTTTTCCAGTGGAATGATTGGTCAGAAAACGTACCGGGTCCACGGCTTCTCTGGTCGGTCCTGCCGTCACCAGAATCTTTTTACCCCTTAAATCCTTTTCACAGCCAATCTCACGAAGAATATAATCCAATAAGACATCTTCCGAAGGCATTTTCCCATCGCCGTTCACACCACAGGCCAGATACCCCTTTTCAGGGGGAATGATAATCTTTCCATAATCTTCCAGTTTTTTAAGATTATTCTGAACGACCGGATGATGGAACATATTCACATTCATTGCCGGTGAAATAATCACCGGGCATGTCATAGCCAATGCAGTGGTGCTAAGCATATCATCTGCAATGCCGTAAGCCATCTTAGCAATAATATTAGCCGACGCGGGAGCTACAAGAAAAACATCTGCCCTGCCTGCCAAAGATACATGGGCTATATGAAACTGAAAATTACGATCAAAAGTATCTACCAAACATTTATTCCCCGTTAAGGATTCAAATGTGGTCGGAGAAATAAAATTTGTTGCATTTTTGGTCATAATCACATGTACATCCGCATGCAGCTTCACAAGACGGCTGGCCAGTCCCGCAATCTTATAGGCCGCAATACTGCCTGTCACACCTAAAACAACTGTTTTTCCTTTAAGCATCTATTCTACCTCATCCATTTCGGATAAAAGTCCATGCTTTTCATAGCGGGTAATACATTTAATTTTGTTTGTATTATCAACAAAAACCACCTTTGGCGCATATCCATCCATCTCATCCGATGTCATACCGCAATAGCACATAATAATGATCTTATCACCCACCTGAACCATGCGAGCTGCCGCCCCATTCAAACAGATCATTCCGCTGTTTTTCTCTCCGGCAATAACATAGGTTTCAAATCTCTTGCCATTATTGACATCCACAATCTGTACCTGTTCATATTCAGTGATACCTGAAGCTTCCATCAAAGCTTCATCAATTGTAATACTGCCTACATAATCAAGTTCAGCCTGAACTACCGTCGCACGGTGAATTTTTCCTTTTAACATTGTCATTACCATAGCTGTCTACTCCCATATAAAGTTGTCAATTAATCTCGTTTTGCCTATATACACTGCCATGGCCACCAAAACCGGACAATCCACTTTGTGATAAATTTCAATCGTGTCCCATTGCACCATTTCCACATAGTCGATACGAGCTAAAGGTTCTTCAGAAATCATTTCTCTCATTCTGTTTAAAATTTTATCCCCATCGGTTTCACCTGCTGCCACCAAAGCTTTCCCTTCAAAGATTGCTTTGCTCAATACAAGTGCCGCTTTTCGCTCTTCGGGAGATAAATAAGTATTTCTCGAACTTTTTGCCAGGCCATCTGCCTCTCTTATGATTGGACAGCCCACAATGTTCACGTTCATATTCAAATCCCGGACCATACGACGGATAACTGCCAGCTGCTGGGCATCTTTTTCACCAAAATATGCTCTGTCCGGAGTTACAATATTAAAAAGTTTATTTACAACGGTACAAACACCTCTAAAATGAATCGGACGGCTTTTTCCACATAGCTCATCACTCACACCACTCATATCCACAAATGTTGAAAAATCTTTCGCGTACATTTCAGAATCTTCCGGTGCAAAAATCAATGCGGCACCTGTATTCTTGCAAAGTAACGCATCCGCTTCAAGGTCTCTTGGATAACTTTCCAGATCCTCCGTTGGCCCAAACTGAATCGGATTAACGAATATACTGACAACAACTCTGTCATTTTCCTTTACTGCGCGATCAATGAGACTTTTATGACCTTCATGAAGATAACCCATGGTTGGCACCAGACCAACACTTAAACCTTCTTTTTTCCAAGCCTGAACCTGCGCTTTCACGCGGTCAACTCTTTTTTCTATCTGCATCACAATTGCCTCCTAATATAATTTCTCGATAACTTCATTGGAAATACTATAACCATGCTCGGTCTTCGGGAATATACCCTCGCTCACTTCAGCAATATACGTGCGAAATGCTTCCCTCATGGCTTCACCAATGTTTGCATATCGTTTAACAAATTTAGGAGTAAAGTCAGAAAACATCCCCAACATATCCTGGTAGACAAGAATCTGACCATCGCAGCCTGCACCTGCACCAATTCCAATCGTTGGCACATCAACAGCCTTCGTGATCACCTCTGCCAAAGCAGATGGAACACATTCAAGTACAATGGAAAAAACCCCTGCCTCTGCAATGGTTTTCGCATCTTCCAGGAGTTTCTGGGCAGCAGACTCATCCTTTCCCTGTACTTTATATCCACCAAGGGCATTAATTGATTGAGGTGTCAGACCCAAATGTCCCATAACGGGGATACCTGCCTGAACAATCGCTTTAATCTGTGGTGCCACTTCTTTTCCGCCCTCAAGCTTAACCGCATTTGCTCTGCCCTCTTTCATCAGACGCCCCGCATTATTCAATGCATCGTACACTGACCCCTGATAAGACATAAATGGCATATCCACAACAACAAGGGCATTTTTAGCACCTCTTGAAACTGCGGCTCCATGGTGAATCATATCTTCCATCGTCACAGAAATCGTATCCTCATAACCAAGAATAACATTTCCAAGGGAATCTCCAACAAGAATTCCATGAATACCTGCTTCGTCCAAAAGACTTGCAGTTGAATAGTCATATGCTGTCAGCATTGACAATTTTTTTCCTTCTTCCTTCGCCTTACGGAAGGTTGCAACTGTGTTTTTCATTTCAAACTCTCCATTCCTTTCAAATACTGGGATAAAACACCGTAATCCCGTTCCGGATGTTTCCGTTTTGCAATGTCTGTCAGTACTTCTGACAATCGTATGTAAATTTCACGCTCACGTTCCGGCAATACTGCCAGATGTTTTTGTATAGTTTTTTCATCTGCCCGTTCCACCGGTCCTGTCAGAGCATCCTTGGCCCCTACCCTGGACACGGAAAGACAATTGTGTAAAAACAGTGGTTTTAATGCGGATTCCCCGCTTTCTCTGTCAAAACCACATTCCATCAAAAGATGAACACCTGTTTCAAAAAGTCCCGTAACCATATTGCTGGCAAACACTGCTGCACTGTGGTAAAGCACTTTCTGTTCAGCACGAATTACGCGTACCGGATTACCAAGATTTTCAAAAAAATCCTGCCAATAATGAATGTACTCTTTTGATCCCTCGATTGTAAAAAAAGCTTGTGAAATTTCCTGATACGATTGCAGCTTACTATGGACTGCAAACAAAGGATGGATAGAATAACCAAATGCTCCCATCTGGTCAATCTCAGAAAAGACAGCGGACGTCATAACGCCGCTACAGTGACAAATAAACTTGCCTGTCAAAGAATATGTTTTTATAGAATTCCATACATT
The DNA here is from genome assembly GCA_017391465.1 of Lachnospiraceae bacterium. The sequence goes on from JAFOYH010000137.1 coordinate 34,305, forward strand.
TTCAATGGCCCCATCTGGAACCGTCAAAAATAGAGCATCACTAGACTCAATAATTTCTTCCAACGTCTCGTAATACTTTGATTGTGTAAAAACAGATGCCTGCCTGGCCGACTCTAACTCTCTGCTATAATATCCGGATACACACACGTTGCGTTCCGACATGTATTTTCCCAAAGAAAAGCCAACTTTTCCTGCACCAACAAATCCAATTCTCATCTTATCACCTTCCTTCCAGGTGATGCTCTCTTTAGAATCCCGTTCACTAAGGATACAAGTTCCATACAGATTCAATGACAAATTGCGGATTTGCAAACAAGTTTATAATAACACCGGTATGCCCATAGGGCATCCTTAAAAAAGGTATAGTTTCTTCTGAGGAATACTATCCGGCATTATTATAACATATTATATTTTCATGTAAAGTTAAATTTTACGACATTCTACGTATGCCCTTATGAGATAAATATTCCTCGCCTACTTTCTGTTCTTTCCATCGCATCAGGATTCTATAGCCTAAAGGAGAGAACAAAATCTCCATGATCAATTCAGCTATCGCGCCAGTCAAAGCACAGGTTGCACATTGCAAAACTGTCCAATGAAATCCGTCCCAGAAAATCGGTGCAAAGAAAACAAATACAATAATTGAGAAAATGATGTTATCCATGAATTGACCTACAAAAGTAGAAATGTAGGTTTGAGTTGCATACGCAAGTTTTCCGTCCGGATTATTATGAAAGGCTTTTCCAATCATCCAGTTCAGAACGTTGTTTATAACTGCGGATGTGAGAAAAGCGATCGTACTTCCCAATAGGATAAACCATGTTCCACCAAAAATTTCATTAAAAGCAGTGTAGTCGTTTGCCTGTGATGGGATAATGCTCGCAATGTAGAAGATCATACAAGTGAGTAGGTTAATGGATGCAGCCAGAATAGCAATTTTATTGGATGCCTTGGGTCCGAAATATTTTGTGATGATGTCCATACACATAAAAGACAACCACGATATTAAAATTCCTCCATCTAATGCAATCCAGTCTGTTTGAATAAGGGTTTTGTTGGCAAGCAAGTTCATACAAATGACACTCACCACAAACAACGAAACAACCGTCGCAGGGATACTGCAAAGCAAGATGTCCATCTCTTCTTTTTCTTTCACAATCCAATTTCTAATTGATGTGAAATAATTTTCTGTTCCTACTTTCACGCTCATCATATTTCCTCCTAAAATGATTTACAAAGCACAAAACTACTCCTAATAAAAAAAGGCATTGCAAAATGCAAAGCCAACTACCACAACATTATTATGAATCGTAGTCCTGGTTTTGTTTAACGACAGGATGGTACAAACGAACTGTCGATGTTTTGTATTATATATTAATGAGCAAAAATAAACAAGACCTGATGATCATTTTCTCTGATATAACAAAGCCGTGAATGCACTGTCTGAGTTTACGAGTTTGCATTCACGGCTTTAAATAAGTGCCGAAACCAAATATACATTTTCGACGAGTTTCGCTCAAACGCTTTATCGAAGGTAACTATAAATTACATTTCCCGATGAAGCGATACCTTCAATAACCGAATCACGATTATAACGCACCGTTGTTCCATCTTTTGGATCGGCAACTTCGATATAACCGTTACTGTAACCCGATGCAACGCACCATGTTCCTTCACTGTTTTTTACAATCAGAGGATACCCATAGGAAATCATAGTTAATGCACGATTCAAAGGCATGCCGGATAAATTGACAAATTCATATTCCGGTAATGTAGCTTTCAAGTTCTCAAACATACTCGTACTTTCAAGTACCGGCTCTCCAGCTGCTTTCTCGAATGTTAACAGCCATTCCAGTACTGCTCCCTGCTGTTCCATCACATCATCGCCAACAGATTCTATATCCGGTCCATTCAAATTCTTCTGGCTCTCTCGGACAATCGGTCTCATTAGCAACTGCCCCTGATAATTCAGAATATTACACTCATTCTCGTATGCAAATGTGTATGCTTCTTTAAATGTCGTACATTTAATTAACTGATCGTTATATTTTACATAATAACCCATATAACGTTCACTTTCTGTATGGAAAGCGACCTCTGTATCGTTATAGGATTCAATACCTCTTGCATAATAAACAATAGGCGCATCATTTCCAACTGTTTCTGTGGTAAGCCAGGTTTCTCGCATTCTAAGTGCCTGGTGTACATTGTAAGTTTCTATGGAATTCATTTTTGGTTCATTATAAATCAGATAATCCGATTCCATATCTGTATGATCCGCATTCCGTCGCCAAATCTGAAGAACATTTCCTTCTCTTACTTCTGCATCACTAATATATCCGCCGGAAACGGTATATTCTTTCAATATATTCAGATCAAAATCTACAATATAAAGTGTATCCATACGTCCATTCTGAACATCTGAACTTGCCACACCATAAACAAGATTGCTGGATAACATACCTATCATATATAAGGATCGATTATTTGCCTGAATCTTTCGCACCTCGCCTGTATCCAGATTGGCCCATTCAATTTCGGTCACCTGACTTGTATCATTTCTATGACTGATGACAACACTTTTTCCATCATCAGAAATAATACAATCCCTCGACTCAGCATCTTCCAAAAGAACCGCATATTCTTTTGTAATCGTATCAATCTGATACACCTTATCTTCAAGATATAAATAAAAACGACCGGCTTTGTCTACAAAGCCCATCTTTTCCATACCCAGATCTAACAATTCAAAATTCTTATCATACGGAATAAATACAAGTTCAGAATAAGTGGCCGCCATACGATTATATTCATTAATCTGAATTCCAAAACGGCCTTCATTATCGCCATTATACATATATCCGTAAACGGCAAAAATCAAATCTCCATTGTCTTTTGTCTGCAAAACTTTGACTCCATGATTCAGATAACTGCTATCCCGTGAACTTGTCTGATTTTTATGTTCGAAGCCAAATGCCTGTGTCAGCATATTATCCTTTGTGTTATATACCCACAAAGCGCCATCCGCAACAAAACTGATATAAGTGTTATATTCATCTTCTTCTTCTGCCTCTGTCTCATCCGAAGTTTCTTCCTGAATTTCCTCTTCTGCAGGTTCTTCCTTACCATAGACATTTAAATCCAAATCATTTTCATTGACAATCCCCAGACGAAGTTCTCCATTATTAAAATAAAAAGAATGTTCATTTAATATTTCGTCCATGGTACGGGAATATCCAATCAGATTCATGGAACTTCCACGTGTTGATACATCAAAGTATTCTTTAACCATATAATTATAGTTATTTCCTTCTTCGTCACTTGCCACAATTTCATAGATCAACTGAATCTGGGCCGTCTCACTGTCGGCATGTAATACCGTAACATCCACATCGCCAACAACTTGCGGTGCAAGATCTCCCCATGTAACCGTTTCACTATCTGTATAAATACTTACTTTACGAAAATCACTACTATTCGAGTTCGAAGAATAGGACAAATATTCTGCCAAATCGGTTGTTGCTGACTTTGAAAAAGATGCCTTATGGAAATCCAGAGCAAATTTCAATTTATCATACATCTTTAAGTTCGTTCCATAAACCACACGTGTATAATAATGCAATTTATTCCCCGCATTGTCATCTACCGTCAAATTCAGACAATACTCCTGTCCTTCTTTTAAATTCGATTTAAATTCAATCTCTGTCTGACGTTCGCCTTCCACACGTTGAATATCCGGACACTCGCCTTCTTCCAATACTTCCGTATTGGTATCATCCATCAATTGATAATGAATCTTTTCAACACTGGCTTCAGGTTCAGACATCTGAATGACCAGTTTTTTTGTTTCCGAAACCGGTGTTACACTCAAACGGAGATAGGAAGCATCCATTTCCTCCACATAGGCATCCATCTCATTAATCTTCATACTGCTGTTTTTTACATAAAGTCGGATCAATGTTGTGTCCCCTTGATTTTTCGCCGGATGCGTACGTTCATAGTTCAACATATAATTAGCAACAAAATAAGTGATAAAAAATGTTAAAATATAAAATCCCAGAATATATCTTATCTTTTTCTTACTTTTCATGTTTCTCTTCTGCCTCTTTTTCTACCTCAGGAAACAGCAGATGATACAATGTCAAATCTCCATGAATGGCTTTCGCACATGCCTTATAAGCTTCCAGACCTTTTTCTGTATCCCGCTTTCCAAATCCAGATTTCACTGCCCGAATAAGAATATTTTTCGGCGTATGTTCCATATCAATAAATTCTAAAATCTGGGTTTTATATCCCACAACTTCCAATAACTGTCCACGCAGCCCATCTGTTAAAAGCGCTGCCATTCGTTCTTTCAGTAAACCATACTGAAGCACCGCATTCATGGTTTCATTCGAAATCTGTCCATTCAGTTCATGTTGACAACATGGTACAGACAAAATAACTTTTGCATTCCACTGAATGGCTTTATAAAGGGCGTAATCCGTTGCCGTATCACAGGCATGCAGTGTGACAACCATATCCACTGCATCGGCTCCTTCGAAATCCGCGATATCACCGTGAATAAACTTCAAGTGTTCATACCCATACTTATCAGCGAATTCATTGCAATGACGAATAACATCCGATTTCAGGTCGAGACCAATCATACGTACATCATACCCCATCAAAACATTCAAATAATAATACATGGCAAACGTAAGATAGGATTTTCCACAACCAAAATCAATAATTGTCAGCGGACGGTTTTTCGGAAGTTCCGGCAAAACATCCTGAATAAACTCTAAAAAACGATTAATCTGACGATATTTGTCGTATTTCGTTCGAACAATCTTACCTTCCGAGGTCATAACCCCAAGATCCACAAGAAACGGAACTTTAGTTCCTTCCGGCAAAATGTAAGTTTTTTTGCGATTATGTGAAAGATCCTTTTTCGTCGGCTTTTCACATGCATTTAATGGACGCTCTTTAATCGTCACATTCCCTTTCTTTCCGGACAAAATTGTATATTCCTTATCCGTACATCGAATCTGAGTTTGCTTAAACTCATTCTCAATCAATGACTGAACCCACGATTCAATCGCATGTTCTTCTATATTTTTATGAAAAACCTGTGTCTTTGTATACTGGGCTGCCTGAAATACCAACCGATCTTTAATCACAACCGGACGAATTTTTATTTTCTGAATATCGCCTGCACATTTTCGATTACTCAAAGTCATATCCGATAATTCCCAGTTCAGAACAGCTTTTAAAACTTCTTCTAAATGTTTCATTTGCAATTCCTTTCTTTTTTAAGGCATATATATGAAATTTTAACACGTTTCTTTTCTCTTCACAAGGGGCGGTATATCCGCCCTTTTTCTATCTTGGATATAAACGCTGTTTAAATTCTTTTCTCCGACATCGTCGATAACATACTTCGTTATACAATAAACTTTTCATAAGTTCTTTCACCCACATTTCCGGTTCTGGACGACCTGCCTTATCATAGGCTTTTGCCACCATTTTTTCAAGAGACATGATATCCGGATATTCATCATACATAGGACTGCCATCATATTCCTGCGCATCGCATATATCCTCAATCCACGGCATTAACTCACGACTTTGCTGTGCACAAAACTTTTTCATATACTCCCTGTCTTTTGAAAATTCATCCGCCTGTGACCATGGACTCTCTCCAAAAACATCATATAAATTCATTTGATGTAAGCTGCGATAATTCATTTCCATCATCCTGACTTTCTCTTTCTCACTATGATATGCCAAAGGTGTCTCCCTGTGCCTGCACCTTTTTATATCTTTTACATAAACTAAAAGAAAATATCGGAGTTTAATGTTATGTTTTCTGAATCCGTTGATCTTCTTGTTAATCGCACGCACCCTTTAGACGCATCTTATGTCCCATCCGATCTTATTCCTGTCAATATCCCCTTTGCTTATATAGGAAATGATGATCGAAATTATCTGCGAACACCTGCTGCCCAGGCACTGGAAAAAATGTTTGCTGATGCTAAAAACTCCAATTTGTCCCTAATCGGTGTATCCGGCTATCGTTCCTATGATCGTCAAAAAATGATCTACGAACAAAATCTGGCCGTTAAAGGTGAAGAACATACCAACCTTTACTCTGCAAAGCCTGGTCAAAGTGAACATCAGACGGGACTTGCCATCGATCTATCCACTCCCTCTATTTTTTCAGCTTTAACAACAGATTTTGAAAATACTCCCGAAGGCATTTGGCTGAATGATAATTCCCATCGTTACGGCTTTATTCTTCGCTATCCGTCAGGAAAAGAACATATTACCGGATACGCCTATGAACCCTGGCATTTTCGCTATGTGGGTATTCCTCTTGCCACTTATCTAAAGAACAACAATTTAACACTCGAAGAGTATGACGCACGACTGACCCGACCCATCAAAAATGCATCTGAAACCTTGCATTATGTCCCTTAAATCGTGTATGATAAGGGTAGTATTTTTACTTGGAGGTAATAACTTATGGAACAAAAGATAACAGCACCAAGACGTCTAAGTGGTATTCTTGTCCATCCAACATCCTTCCCAAGCCCTTATGGCATTGGTGATCTTGGGCAAACTGCTTATGACTTCATTGACTTTCTGAAAAAAGCAGGCCAGTCCCTCTGGCAATGTCTGCCTTTAGGACCTACTGGTTTCGGCGATTCCCCTTATCAGGCATACTCCGCTTTTGCAGGTCAGCCACTGCTGATCAGTCCGGATAAATTAATTGAATTAAACTTATTATGTAAAGATGATGTTGCCAATGTTCCTGAATGGAATAAACATAAAGTTGAATACACTCGCATCGTCGAATTTAAAACAAAGCTTTTAAAAATCGCCCATGAAAACTTTCTCAGAACATCTGATGCCATTTTAATGAACGAATACGAAACTTTTTGTAAAGAACATGATTTCTGGCTGACGGATTACGCCCTTTTCATGGCATTAAAAGACCACCAAAATGGCAAAAAATGGACAGAATGGGACATCAAATACAAAACTCCAACTGAATCTACAAAAAAACAGGCTTTCATTGAACTTGAACCTTCAGTTAACTACTATTGTTTTGTTCAGTTTATCTTCTTCAAACAGTGGTATGAGCTAAAAAAATATGCCAACGCCAATGATATCCAGATTATCGGTGATATCCCAATCTTCGTATCTCCAGACAGTGCAGATGCCTGGGCGAATAAAGAATTATTTCAGTTGGATGATGATGGCTATCCAACCGTGATTGCCGGTGTTCCACCGGATTATTTCAGTAAAACCGGTCAGATGTGGGGCAATCCATTATACAATTGGGAATATCATAAAAAAACCGGTTACACATGGTGGATTGCACGCATTCGTCACCAGTTAACACAGACCGATATTTTCAGGATCGACCATTTCCGCGGTTTTGAAGCTTACTGGGCTATCCCGGCCAATGCTGAAACAGCCATTAGCGGCAAATGGATTAAAGGTCCGGGAAATGATTTCTTCGATCACATTCTCGAATCGTTCGAAGGTGAAACGCTTCCGATTATTGCAGAAGACCTTGGTATTATTACGCCAGAGGTTGAAGCTTTACGTGATGCTTATGATCTTCCCGGCATGAAGATCTTGCAATTCGCATTTAACGAACTTGGCGATGGTGCTTATTATCCATACAATTATGTTGAAAACTGTGTTTGCTACACAGGTACTCATGACAATGATACAACCGTTGGCTGGTACTGGAATGCCACTCCACAATCTCAGGATAAAGTCCGCCGTTACTTAAGCTGTGATGGTAAAAACATCCACTGGGACATGATCCGCCTGGCGATGGGTTCCGTTGCCCGCTATGTTGTCTTCCCTCTTCAGGATGTTCTTGGGCTTGGCAGTGATTGTCGTATGAATACTCCAGGCATCGGTATTGGCAACTGGGCCTGGCGTTTCCAGAAAGAGGATCTGAAAGACTGGATGAGCAGTTACTTAAATGATATGTCCCAAGTATTCTGGCGTAATCAGAAACCTGCCATCACAAAAGCTAAAGATGATCCAGATGATGTTACAGATTCGGCTGGAAAAGATAATCCGGAAAAAATTCAGATTGAGGAGGAAACAAACGCATGATTCGATTTATAATCGCCGTCACATTTTTAGCACTTTTCTGTTTATTTAGCTGGCCTCTATTTGGCATTGTTAATATCATAGGAAAGTTTAACCCACAAAAGAAAGTGACTGTTTCACAGAATATTGCTGTATGGGGATTTAAAGTCATCTTAAAGCTCTGTGGAACAACTATGGATGTAAAAGGTCTTGAAAATGTTCCTGAAGACGTCCCTGTACTCTATGTAGCCAACCATCGAAGCTATTTTGATATTGTAACATGCTATACATTGGTGAAAAACAACACTGGATTTATTGCAAAAAAATCCATGGAGAAATTCCCTTCGGTCAATCGCTGGATGAAATATATTAACTGCCAGTTTTTAGATCGTGATGATGTGCGTCAGGGTTTAAAAGTCATTTTAAAATGTATCGATCTGATCAAAGAGGGGACTTCTATTTTTGTTTTCCCTGAAGGCACACGTTCCCTTGGCGGCGAAATGATTCCGTTTAAAGAAGGTTCTTTCAAAATTGCGACAAAGACTGGATGTCCAATCATTCCAATTGCTATCAAAGACACAGAAAAAATTTTTGAAGCCCATCTTCCAAGAGTTGAAAAACGAACCGTCTCTATTGAATTTGGAAAACCGATTTATCCATCCGAACTTTCTGCTGCCGAGAAAAAATTTATTGGTGCAACTGTTCAGGATAAAATTCGTCAGATGCTGGACGAAAAATAATATAAAATCTTTTATTTTAGCTATTCATTTTTAAGTCAAACCATGATACAATGGACAAAGACTGAAATTTTAAGGAGGAAACAACGATGTCTACATCTACGATCATTCTGATTGTCATCCTCGTAGTCGTAATTGCTGCTCTTGTTGGTCTTACATGGTGGGGCAACAAACAGCAGAAAAAAGCTGAATCTGCTCAGCAGCAGATGGAGGCTTCCGCACAGCCTATGACTATGTTAGTAATCGACAAGAAGATTATGAAACTTACAGAATCCGGTCTTCCAAAAATTGTCATAGATTCTACACCAAAGCTTTACCGTCGTTCGAAAATTCCTGTAGTAAAAGCTAAAATTGGTCCAAGAATTATGACATTAACAGCGGATGAAAAAGTATATGACATGATTCCTGTAAGACAGGAAGTCAAAGCAATGGTAAGTGGTATCTACATCTTAAGCGTTAAGAGCTTACGTGGACCAGCATTAACACCACCACCAAAGCTTACATTTTTCCAGAAAATGAAAAAGAAATTTACTGGCAAATAGGACGCACAATTTTAAAAAGCATTGAAAACACTATGTTTTCAATGCTTTTTTAGATTTACCGAGTCCATTACCTGAATATTACTTTTCAAAGAAGTATTCTTTTTCGTCAAAAATGTTCGGACTGTCCTTCATCTCCTGTGCCTTCTCCAAAAGCAGCTCCTTTCTATTTCGTTCCGGATCATCAATGACCCATTCAACTAACTGCTCTAAAACTGCTCCAAGCAAAGGTCCTGGCTTAATACCCGACTGTATAAGATCCCGCCCATTCACTGCCAGCATTTTCACTTCGAAACAATCGCCCCGCTCCATCACACGATGATAGATAGCTTCTTTCTCTTTTAAAAGTACCAGTTTTTCAGGAACAACTTTCGGATTTTTTGCAGAGATATCTGCTCTCTGAACTTTAATAAACGCATCAAAAATATCCTGCCCCACACGATTTAATGCGCGTCGAACACTTCGATCATTTGGCAAATACTTAAGTCCATGCCACTTTACAAGTCGACAAACACGGTCCAATGTGTAATTATCAAATTTTAGTCGTTTTAAAATTTCTTTACATATTGCTGCGCTGACTTCCGGATGTTTATAAAAAATGTCCCTGCCATCATCCTGTTTTTTTACAATTGGCTTCCCAAAATCATGGAGGAGCATGGTCAAACGTAATATAGGGTCTGCTTCCACATTTTGAAGTGCCCGAATTGTATGTTCTTCCACGTCATAAATATGATTCGGTGTATGCTGCTCAACACCAACAATAGTGTCATATTCCGGCAATACAACCTTCGTCAATCCCAGTCGTTGTGCCTCACGAATCTTTTCCGGATGCTTAGAAACTAACAACTTGACCAACTCAACTCGAATACGTTCAGCACTGACATCCCTCAAAGTTTCTGCTTTTTCAGTCATGGCCTCTTTGGTCATGTTATCTATTTCAAATCCAAGCTGAGCCGAAAATCGAATGGCACGTAATATACGTAATGCATCTTCATCAAAACGTTCTCTTGGATTCCCCACACAACGTATGATCTTTTTATTCAAATCATCAATACCTTCAAAGATATCCACAAGCCCGGTCTGGGGATTATACGCCATAGCATTAATGGTAAAATCCCTTCGTTTTAAATCTTCCTCCAAACTAGCTGTGAATGTGACTTCTTTAGGATGTCTGTGATCTTCATATTCTCCATCGACACGATAGGTTGTCACCTCATAAGCTTCTTTATCGATCAAAACAGTGACTGTTCCATGCTCAATCCCTGTATCCACTGTTCGATGAAAAATCTGTTTCACCTGTTCTGGTTTTGCAGAAGTTGTAATATCCCAGTCTTCGGGTTCACGCCCCAACACACTATCACGAACACAGCCTCCAACTGCATAAGCCTCAAAACCATGGGCCATCAATTCACGAATAATCCATTCCACATTTTCCGGAATCCACATATTCATCTAATCCCCCCATATCCATTGTTTAATATATCAGACCCTAAGTACATATATAACTCATATTAAATCCTCAAATTTTTATATAGTCCTATTTTATCATCTTCCGTCTAAAATCAAAACTCTTTTTCATTTATTTGTCAAAAAATTATCTATTGAACAATTCGATCGAATAGCGTATAATGTGACTAATTGATTAGATTAGGAGCTGATACATATGAGTATTAATTTAAAAGATCCCATCAACACACCGGAGTCTTATGAAAAATGGCTAAAGATTTTAATTGTGTTAACTGCTGTCTTTGGTATAATAACAGCCATATCTTTTTATAAAGTATTTACTGGCACCGGAGATGCCGCCTTGTCAATTCTATTGGCCTTTACAACGGCTATTTTCTTTTTTGCATATCGAGAAAAGTCCGCTGGACCACGTCCTGGAAGTCCTGAATACGAAGCGATCAAACGTCAGCATCAGGCACAGGTTGATGCCGGTAAAGAGCGACGTTATCTCAAACAACATCCTCATCAGGTTGCCCGTAACCTTGTTAAATCAAACAAAGTTGCAAATCGTATTTCCTATCAGGATGAAATGAAAAACAAAAAATAATTATACATAAATATATTTATTATTATGTACACATACAAAAGGTCCATGGCTCATCATTAGCCAAGGACCTTTTTTTCTATTGCATCAAATGCTATCGGCTTATATTCCGTACGTTCCACACATACACATACAGATTGCCTGCTGCAATCTTTATATATCGGATTCGCATGAACATGTCCATAGATATTTGCATAAGGCATATTTTGATTGATATAAAGCGGTTCATGAGATAGGATCCAAAACCCTTTATAAATGATAGGCCATGGACTTACTTCCGTAAATCCACACTGACGGTACCATTCGGGTTCGTTTGTATCGTGATTTCCTATAATAAGAATCTTACGCCCGTTTAATAATTTACACAAACGAATGGTATCCTCTTTGGAATCACTCATTCCAAAATCACCCAGAATATACACCGTATCTTCTGGACTTACCGTATCATTCCAGTTTTTAATCAGGACATCCTCCTGCTCTCTTATGTCTTTAAATGGGCGATTTTCATAACGAATAATAGCCTCATGTCCGAAATGTGTATCTGCAATAAAATAATCCTTTGCCATTTTTTCACCTTTTTATTCATTACTTGAAGTTATCGATATTGTTCAGATTCTTTGTCAAGGCGTTCAATCACGCCTCGAACCACCGCCATTCCCACACGTCGAAGTGCTTCATCCGTATTTGCACCCAAATGTGGCGTTCCAACAAAATTGTCAAATTTCGTTAATCGATTCAATTTTGTTAATGGTTCCTGGATAAAAACATCACACGCCGCCCCTGCAATCTTTTCATCACGCAGAGCTTCATACAAAGCTGTTTCGTCCAATATCGCACCTCTGGTTGCATTAATCAAAAATGCACTCTTTTTCATCTTATCAAACTGATTTTTTCCAATGAGACCACGGGTAGAATCATCCAATGCAAGTCCAATAATAACGACATCCGCCTGCTCAAAAACTGAATCCATCGTCTCGCAGCGTATCATATTTAAATTTGCAGCTTCGCTATCGGATAAATGTCTGGACCAGGCAATCACCTTCATTCCAAAACCATACTGACAGATGTGTGCCGTACGTTTACTAATATCACCCACACCGATGATTCCTAAAGTCTTTCCAAAAAACTCTGTTCCCTGAAGATCAGCGAAAAAACTTGTACTCTTATCGGAAAGCTTTCGATCCGCCAGAACAACTTTTCTTCCTAATGCCAACATAAGTGCCACATTCATTTCTGCTACTGACTGAGCATTTTGATGGGGTACAGAAAAAACTTCCACATTATGACGCTTTGCCGCTTCAAGATCTACATCATCTGTGCCTGTTCCATGAATCCCTATAACTTTCAATCGTTTTGTCCGACTTAAAACTTCTTCTGTTATTTTGAAATTACGATCAATAACTGCATCTGCTTCAGCAAATCGATCCCATGTATTCACGATTTCAACATGTTCTTTCAAATAAGCATAGGCATCTGGATGAATGTATTCACATAAAAATACCTTTTTCATATTCGCTCCTTTTTTCTTCCCGCAAATTTTATTCGATTTCTTCTTCTCCCGAAATTGTTACTGTTACTGTATAAACACTACCCTCATCTGTAACAGATTTTACAACACCTTCCAAATGCTGTAATCGTTTGGGTGTATTATTGGACATGGCAATTGCGTCATTAATTGTATAATAATACATCGTTCCAGATAATGTTTTCAAAATGGATTCTGTCATCGTCACATGTTGCCCTTCTGTTACAAGTCCTGCACGTTCCATGCGAAAGTCCAAATCACGTTCTGCCATTGTCTCACTCCTCAATTTCTTTTCCTTTTATCTTATATCTAATGCTTATGATATCATAATTTAGCCTTTGGAACAAATCTTTCTTCTATGTCTTGTCCAATATCACGTATAAGCACAAAAGGCGTACATTCATCATCCTGTCCCGCTGGATTATCCTTAATAAAATCAGCTAAACATTCATCGGATAATGTTTTCAGCTTTGGACTCTTTCCCAAAATAACAACATTAATATCATTGGCATCTACAATCATTGTAGGTATTCCTGTTTTCTCTTCGATACGTTTGCATACCTGATACGGATGTTTTGGTGTCAATGTCGCCATCTTGCGGTAGGTTTCAAAAGCTGAATGTTCATAGAAACCATCTATTCCAGAGGATTCTATGCCTACAATTTTATAAAACCATCCACGTTTACCCATGAGTTTACCAATAGCTCCTATGATTGCCGCTATAATCACTTTCATTCGTCCATTCATTTCTATCATCAACTGTAATTTATGTGCTTCTGTTACACCAATCCCACTTTTTGTCTTTTTTCCAAATTTACACAAGCATTTCGCAAGCCACGATGGCTTTACATCTTCCATATAAACTGTATTTTCCTGACACATGGATATGACTTTCTCGCTAATCGATAAAATATCTCCTTTTTCATATAAGGGAATGACATATTGCTTTATTAATTCGATATAAGATTCTCCCTCCTCAATAAAATGCGTTTGAATTCCATAACGTTCCATGCGCTTTCCATGCGTCTTACGAAGTCCACGTATGTAATAAATAATACCATTTTTTTCCCGACAATTTGCCGTTTCATTTAAATTGCCTTCATACCAGTAATCCATATATTTACCTCCAAACTGTTTTATGTAAGTTATTTCTTATCATTCTATGGCAAATATATGAAAAATATTCGATATTTATGTGTACATTTTTTTATTTTTTTGTGTTCAATTTATGTCTAAAATATAAAAAAACGGAATCCATAAAGGATTCCGTTTTTTAGGATATTCTAGTATCATGAATGATTATATGAACTCCACATGAGTGGCAAGCTCTCAGACAAACAGGCAAAGTATTTAGGGTTGCGACTATTTTTATATACAGCAAAGCAGTTTCTTTTTTGTACACTACCTTGCCTGCTCATCTTGGGAGTTCCTATGTATTTAACCTGATAGGAAGGGATCAGAGCCCATCAGGATTAAAACCATAATAATTTATTAAAATATATAAAATATTATGCGATTGGATTAAATCCTGCAAGAATTAAACCACCAAGGATAAGTACTGTAAGTGTAGCGTAGATCAAACATGGAACTACGTTAGATCTCATTAAGCTACCTTCACGTCCTACTGTACCACATGTAGCACAAGCAGATACGATGTTGTTTACACATACCATGTTACCCATAGCACCACCCATTACCTGCATAGCAAGGATAAGCATTGGAGCCAATGCAAGTCTGTTTGCTGCTGCGAACTGTAATGTGGAGAATAATGTACAGGATACTGTAGCGGAACCGGAGATGAACGCACCGATTACACCGATAATTGGAGCTACTACGATGTATGCTGTACCAAAGAGGTCAGCTAAGCCGTTTGCCATAACGATAAGCATGGAATCCATACCGGAGTTGTTGAACTGTGCACCAGACATCTTGAAGAGCTGTACCATTGCAATACCGAAGAATAATGCGATAGCTGCACCTGTTACCATGCTGATTGTTGTTTTCCAAGCAGCTTTAACTGCATCACCTTTCATCTTGTGGATTGGGATGATTAAGAATGCTACAAGGATGAATGGAAG
>JAFOYH010000060.1 GCA_017391465.1 Lachnospiraceae bacterium
TATTTCCAAACGCTTTCTTTACATTTGTCAATAAATGGAACAAGACCATATTCTTCAATCTGTTCTTTTCCATCAAGACCAAGAAGTTTTTCAACTTCCAATTCTACTGGTAAACCGTGTGTATCCCAACCGGCTTTACGAGGGATCTGATATCCCTTCATCGTCTGGTATCTTGGAATCATATCTTTGATAACACGTGTTAAAACGTGACCGATATGTGGTTTTCCATTGGCTGTTGGTGGGCCATCGTAGAATGTATATTCCGGCGCATTTTTGCGGGATTCAATACTTTTTTCAAAGATTTGGTTGTCTTTCCAGAACTTTTCAACTTTCTTTTCTCTCTCCACAAAGTTCATGTTCGTAGAAACTTTTTCGTACACAGCTATTCCTCCATTTCTTTCTAATAGTTGCAAGTGGAATCTCCGTTCAGCTAAATTCGCCGAAGGCTCATTAAGATTCACGGAGTGCATTCGCACTAACCTCACCTTAGGCTCGCTAAGTGCTCAAAGCAAAAAGGCTTCCATCCGCAAAGGATGAAAGCCTATAATTATAATAAACAATCATTATACCACCTGTGCAACATACCAACATATGCTCTCCCGATAACGGCGGGATGCCGGTTCCCTTAATGGCCATAAGGCTTTCAGTTCACAACTCCGGAGGGATATTCGTCTTCATTCTAATCATATCCGGCTTCCACCACCCCGGACTCTCTGGGAACTTTTGAATAAAGCTACTGTCTCCATCGCAGTATTTAGCAAATTCCATCTTATTACAGTTTTTATCTCATGTCAAGAGGAGAAAAGTTATCCTTATCTGAAACACGGCACAAAACCGGATGTTAATCCATCGTTTAAAGATATAATACTTTTCTGAACAATAACAACACTATTGAATATCACAATCAAACATTTTCAACTCCTTATTTACTCACTATTCAATTACATCAAATTGCAAGCTTTATGACTTTTAATTTTAACTGTTAATTTATATCATAAGACTTAAAGCATTTCATAAACAGATTTACTATCTTTTGTTTCATTAATTGCAGAAACAATTTTAGGTGCAATACTATAATATTGCTCAACAAACTGTTTACCTTCTTCTGATAATTTGAGCCATCCATCACGATAGTTTCTTAATGTTTGAAGTTCATAGCAATCATCGGATAATCCTTTGGCATACATACATGCAGATGTTAAATAGCATCCTCCAGATATATCTCCCTTGTAAATTGGACAGTCCGAATAATCATAATTTCTACAATACTTCCAGTAAACATCTTCATTTACATAATCACCTTTTTTATTGCAGTAATAGTCACCTTGTCTAAAAGTATAATATGAACAACTCACAATCAATCCCTCCATCCAGAATAATCTAATCCAATTATTCTAATTACTATTTATATAGCAACTCTTTATATGTAAATCGTCAATAAGTTACTTTTTAAATAGTATATATTTGAGGTGATACTATGGAAAATGAACTTTATACAATAAAAAATTATGGTTCAATTGAAATACATTTAAAAGAACTAATGGATAGTCAAAATATTACTCGCAACGCACTTGCCAGAGCAATCAATGCTCGATTTGAAGTTATTGACAGATGGTATAATGGCCATGTTGAAAAGATTGATTCCGATATTTTGGCTCGCATTTGTTTTGTATTAGATTGTTCTCCAGGAGACATTATCAAATATATTTCAAAAAAATAAGAATAACCTGTCACTCATGGGCAGGTTATTCTTATTTTATATTGTTAAATTTCCCTTAAGGCTATATCAAAAAAGAAGCCAACTTTATGGCTTCTTTTTCAGACTTTACACCTTATTCTATTTTAATCATTCAATGGAGGTAATTCTACCCCCTGTAATTTAAGCTTTATATAATTCGCTTCTTCTTCGATCGCTTCCATCGTTTGTATCGAATTTTCAAGTTTTGCTATTTTATATAGTTTCTTTAACATTTTATATTCATCAATCAATTGTCCTGTATACTGTATACTGTTTATCTGTTGGCATATAGTATTCATCCATCCTTTCAGCCTCCTTCTTATTGTTCACTCTATCCTTAAGATTATCTCAATCTATTGAGAAACCTAATTTTTTATAAACATACTCTTTTCTTCTTCTAAAAGATCCTTAACTTTTCTTCCTGTTTTCTTGGCATATTCCATCAATCCTCTTAAGTCTAAATACATCTCTGGAATCTGACTTGGCATAATTGGCCCCGGAGTATTTTTTATACTGTCCTTATATTTCTTCATCTGTCCATACATAATCATACACCTCCATAATATGTTTTGCATTTTCTTCATCAATCACAAAATGATACGGATGTAATATTGCAATTATTTCTGCGTTTAACTGTTTGACATAATGATTCAGTAATTCTTGATTCGCAGCAAATCCACAGACATATCCACCATAACCATAATCCATAGATTTCCTAGCAGCAATCGCAAACAAATGACCACCAACTCCGTAATATTTTATTTCATCTGTTAGTAATTTATTATTTTGTGGCGCCACACACATCCATGTTATGTACATTGCACCAATGTTCTTCCAAGGAAAAATCGCAACAAGACCTTGAATGTCTACACTTCCCGCCACAACAAGCGCATAGATTTCATTTTCATCAGCTAAATTCTCCCAATTTGTATACCAACCATTTTTCTTATTATATTTTCTAAGAAATGATTTTCTTCTGATACGTACAACTTCAGTCTCAATCAATTCACCTGTTTTGGCGTCTTTTAAACATGGTGTGAATTCATCAATAAGTACATTGATATTTCAATTATCATCCCATGACAGGATTTAAGGTTTTTCTACAATATTTTCTATGATATATTCGAATTCTGTCGCAAATCTTCACATAATTCATCATAAAAATCCCTCCCGATTAAAACAAACCGGAAGGGGCAAATTAAATCCAAACTAATCTGTATTAAAATCAGAAGGGCTCGCATATTTGTTCCGACTATACGAATAACCACCCTGATACTTGATAGTCATATAGAACTTTTCATCTCCACGCTGTAACAGGATATTGCAGATATCATTTTTGAACCGATCTGTGATTTCCATCTTCTGATCATAATAATATACCCACACAGAACCGTCTTCCTCGTAAGTAACTTCCGGTGCATGAATAATCTGCAAGAGCTCTTCCTCCGTCAATGGTATTTCATTCCCATCCACATCAAAGGCAATGCCTCCACCGGCTCTATGTACCGTTTCTCCATTTGCATCTTTGTAATCCAATGAATAACTTTTTTCACTAATATTAAGAATAGCATCTGTCTGGTCGCCTTCGATCCAGATCTGGATTTTTCGCTGTATACCGCCAAGGTTCATGGCATAGGCTGCACCTCCGGTTCCAATCACAATCAAACACGCAAGCACTGCAGCTGCAGCCTTATAGATGACTCCTTTTTTTCTAATAAATTTCGTATTACTTGTTGTCATATTCAACACCTCCGTCAAAATATCTGGCGAGGCATGCATCTTTTCAAATGTTTTATGAATTTTTTCTTTATCTGTCATGACTTAATCCTCCTTCAGATAATTTTTTAACTTTGCCTTTGCTCGAAAAAGTCTGGTACTTACCGTTTTCTCCGGAACACCGATCATCGCAGAAATTTCTTTTGTTGAATAACCATCATAGTAAAACAGCATCAGCAGCACACTATATTTCTTGTCCAATTTCATAACGGCCTGAAACAAGTCATAATGCTGTTCTTCCTCAAAACCTAATGTCTGTGCATAATCTGTTATATCTTCTGTTTTACTCCAAGGCGACCGAAAAATCATTTTGCACTCATTCACAGTGACTTTTATTAACCAGTTTTTTATATGATCATCGGATTCAAACGATTTTGTTGTTTTGTAAAACTTTAATAAAACAATCTGTGTAACATCATTGGCATCATGTTGATTTTTCATCCAACTATAAGCAACGCGATATATGGTATCCATGTATTTTTCGGCAATTTTTTCAAATTCTTCTCTCGACATATATATCTTCACTCCTTAAGGCCTTACATAAGTATTATGCATGAGACATCGAATTTCTTTCATTATTTTTAAGAAATTTTTAATATAATTTCCCCTGGTTTTAGTGTATTATTAAAGATAATCCTATGATTTTCAGAAAATTTTCCAGAAAGGATGGATTTGATGATAGAATTGACCAAAAAGAAAAAGATAATTATTGGCTGTGTATCTGCTGCTGTTGTCCTGTCTGGTGTCAGTATCTTTGCTGTGACCCGAGGTTCTTCCAAAAATTCGGACGATGCAGAAGCTTACGTAACCCAGGTTTCCACGCTGACAACAACAAATATTGGTCTTGTTGACCGTTTTGCAGGTGTGGTTGAACCTCAGGAAACATTAAAGGTTCAAAAAGCAACAGATAAAAATGTAAAAGAAATATTTGTTAAAGAAGGTGATACGGTCACTAAAGGTGATCCGCTTTTTTCTTACGATGTAGATGAAATCCAGTTAAAACTCAGCGAAGCAGAGCTGGAGCTCGAACGCATTACAAACGAAATCAGCGGCCTTTATGATCAGATCGAACTTCTTCAGGACGAAAAAGCAACTGCACCGGAGACCGAAGTCTTTTCCTATACAACGCAGATATTAACCGCACAAAATGATGTTAAACGTGCCGAATACAACCAAAAGGCAAAATCCGTTGAAATTGAACAGATTAAAAATTCTATGACCAACGCCACTGTTGTCAGTGAAATTGACGGTATTGTCAAATCCATTAATGATGGTTCTTCCCAAATGATGTATTACGATTCCGGTTCAGATGATGCTTTCATTACGATTTTGTCCAACAGCGAATACCGTATTAAAGGAAAAATTAATGAACAAAATATGGCATCTATTATGGCTGGGCAACCGATGATGATTCACTCTCGTGTGGACGAAGATCTTGCATGGCCAGGAACCGTGACAGAAATCGATACACAAAATCCTGCAGAGAACAACAACGATTATTATTATGTCGGTGATGAAAACACCGTGTCGACCTCTTATAATTTTTATGTAGAATTGGATGAACCTGCCATGTTAATGCTTGGTCAGCATGTATTTATGGAACCGGATATGGGACAAAACGAAATCAAAACCGGCATCTGGCTTCCGGATTATTATATTTGCTTCGAAGAAGAACAGGCCTTTATCTGGGCATCCAATAAAAAAGACAAGCTTGAAAAACGGGAAATTGAATTGGGTAAATTCGACGAGAATCTCTTCGAATACGAAATTATATCCGGATTGACCACTGAAGATTTTATTGCTTTCCCAGACGAAACTCTGGAAGAAGGTATGCATTGTAACAAAGATTCTGGAATGACAGAGGATGTGAAAGAATGATTTTAGAACTGAAAAACATTTATAAGGATTATATGCAGGGCAAAATGGAAGTTCACATTTTGAAAGACATTTCCCTTTCTGTCGAAAAAGGCGAATATCTGGCCATCATGGGCCCCTCTGGTTCAGGTAAAACAACTTTGATGAATCTTATCGGGTGTCTGGACAAACCGACTTCAGGATCATATTTTCTAAATGGCAAAGACATTCTCTCATGTACGGATAATGAATTGTCCGATATGCGCCTTTACAATATTGGCTTTGTTTTCCAGAGTTTTAATCTTCTCCCAAAACAAAGTGCTTTGGAAAATGTTTATCTCCCTCTGGTTTATGCCGGTGTTCCAAAGAAAGAACGTATCGAACGTGCAAAAGAAGCCCTGGAACGTGTAGGTCTGAGTGACAGAATGGATTTTAAGCCAACACAGCTTTCCGGCGGACAGCAGCAACGTGTCGCCATTGCCAGAGCTATTGTCAATCAGCCCTCGATTTTACTCGCCGATGAGCCAACAGGTGCCTTGGACAGTACTTCCGGTACTCAGGTCATGGAGCTTTTTCAAAAACTCAATGACGAGGGTATGACCATTATCATGATCACCCACGATGCAGATATTGCATCCCATGCCAAACGTCTCGCCATTATCCGTGACGGCATTCTATCCGAAAGGGGGGCTTTAACCCATGAAGAAAATGCATAAAATCCTGATCAGTGCTGTCGTTGCCATCGCCATTCTTGGCGGAAGCATTGGCGGATTTCTTCTATATAAAAATGCAAATACAACTGTAGAGGTATTCCCAGTTTCCATGATCAGCACTTCGGACTACACCTATAATGATTCTTCCTATGGAATTGTAACCACGGATATGTCTCAAGATGTTTACATCACTCAGGACATGGTCATTCAGGAAATTCTCGTTGCCGAAGGTGATATGGTATCCGTTGGAACACCACTTATCCAACTAGATAACACATTGGCTAATCTGGATCTTGAAATGCAGGCACTGGCCATTGATAATATAGACATTCAGATTTCAGCCGTAAATCGTGATATTCATTTACTCGAAACCGCTTCACCTGTGAAGCGCACAGAAGATATAAATATTTTGGACGTTTCCATCCAGGCCAATACATTCAAAAAGCTTTCTTCTCCAGGTAAAGAGCCTGCAGATCCGGATGTCATTGTTTATCGTTTGGATGAAGATACGGTTTTATTCCTCAAAGACGGCACAACCAATATTTTCTCGGTGAAATGTGCACCAGAAACAATCATTACTCCGGAATTTTTACAACGTGTGATGGGTATCCATCCTGCCACCGGACGAGATCTTGGAAATCCAATAATTGTCTTTCTGCAAATTCCTTCCATCAGCAAACGTATCTATCTGGATGGAAATACTTTCCAGATTCCAGAGGATTTTTATGAAATGACACTGGAAGAATTTATGAAATTACCAAATATTCAAATTTCCGAAGGTTCTTCGGATAATCTCGATGAAGAAAATCCATACGATGGCATTATGCCAGATGAACGCGAAACCAGACTCAAAGAAAAGAAAAAAGAATTAACCAACCTCACTTTAGATCGTAAAGAAGCTGTTTTAAACTATGAAAAAATGCGCCGCGAGGTTTCCGAAGGCACCATTATCAGCACCGTCAACGGTCAGGTAAAATCGGTTGGTAAGATTGAAGAAATGATTGACACAGGAACACCATTTCTCACAGTCACAAGCTCTGAAGGCTTCTATCTGGAGGGAACCGTCAATGAGATGGATCTTGAACAGATCACCATTGGCCAGGTAGTATCTGTCATGAATATGGAAAATGGCATGATGGCAGAAGCAGAAATTACATCTATTTCCAGTTTTCCAACTTCGGATAATAATGCTTCCTGGGGCGTGAATCCAAACACCTCCAATTATCCATTTACCGCTTACCTGTCCAATGCCGAAGGTTTTAAAAATTATCAATCGGTTAGCATCACCATTGAATCAGATGCCAAAACTTCATCCGATGCACTCTACATTCCACTTTCTTATATTCGCGAAGATGACGGTGAATCCTATGTCTATATTCGAGATGAAAATGATCGTTTGAAAAAACAAACCGTTGAAACCGGTGCTATGCTTTACGGATATTATCAGGAAATCAAAAATGGCCTGACTATGGAAGATTACATTACCTTTCCATATGGAAAAGATATCAAAGATGGTGTAAAGACTGTAGAAACAGATTCACCAAGTGTTTGGTAAAAAGGAGGGATATAGATGATTGAAAATATACGTCTTTCCTTTCAGGGCATCTGGTCACATAAAATGCGTTCTTTTCTGACCATGCTCGGCATTATCATCGGTATTGCTGCAATTATCTCCATCGTATCTACGATCAAAGGTACCAATGAACAGATTAAACAAAACCTTATCGGTTCAGGCAACAATACTGTAGAAATCAAACTCTATCAAAATGACTGGGAATACGAAATGCAGTATAATGGTGTTCCTCAAGGAGTCCCGATGATTAAAGACGAGACCTTAAGCGAAATCCATTCCATCGATGGTGTTGAAAACGCTTCTCTATATTTGGCACGCAATTATGCCGAAGGGATTTACTACAACTCAACCATGCTCGAAGGTGGAAAAGTCTTTGGCATAGATAATCATTATTTTGAAACCTGTGGATATCAGATTCAAAAAGGCCGCGGTTTTGTGGACAGAGATTATGATACATTCCGAAAAGTAACCATCCTTGATGCATCTGCTGCCAAAACTCTTTTTGGCGGAACAGATCCCCTGAATAAAACCATCGAAATTCAAGGCGAAGTTTTTACCGTGATTGGTGTATGCGACAAGTCGAATAGCTTTAAACCCGTCATCAATTCCGTTGAAGACTATTACAATTATGCAAATACGGGAAGTACCGGCACTCTGTTTATTCCGGATACCTCCTGGCCGATTATTTACAACTATGATGAACCACAAAACTTAATCGTACGTGCAACAAGTACCGATGAAATGAGCAATGTTGGCCGTGCCTGTGCGGATTTATTGAATGCTTCAATTGCATCTACCGATATTCAATACAAAGCCTCCGATCTCCTGGAACAGGCAAAGCAGCTTCAGGAACTGAGTGCAGCGACCAACCAGCAGCTTATCTGGATCGCCAGCATCTCACTTTTGGTCGGTGGTATCGGTGTTATGAATATCATGCTCGTTTCTGTCACTGAACGCACACGAGAAATCGGTCTCAAAAAAGCCATCGGTGCCAGAAAACGTCGAATTCTTGCACAGTTTCTCACCGAAGCCGCCGTACTCACAAGCCTTGGTGGAATTCTCGGTGTCATCGCCGGTATTGTACTGGCACAGGTGATTTCAAAAATATCCCAGACACCATCTGCGATTAGTATTCCTGCCATCGTCTTTTCCGTGCTTTTCTCTATGGGTATTGGTATCTTATTTGGACTTTTGCCATCCATAAAAGCTGCAAATTTAAATCCAATCGAGGCATTACGACGTGAATAGAAAAACATTATCTATAAATTGTTAAATAATATGGCCCGATTTTATTGCGTCTAATGAGTATGTATGATACATACTCCATTAATAGCGTAATAAAATCGGGCCATATAACGTATTTACATATTTAATATTTTTCTTACTTCATGTAGGAAGCAATAATCTCCCAGATTTCTGTACCTTTCTCCCATCCAATACTCCATGCAGCAACACCCGCAAGATCATAGTCATTGATCATCTGCAGACGTGTACGAAGTGAATCTTCGTCTTCCAGCCAGATCTGGTAAAAACGCCCATCATTATCTGAAACATACTCACCATAATTCTGACCTGATGCTTCATCATACCATGGTGTTACACCTTTTGCTTCAAGATATCCATAAGCTTCCGTCATACTTGCGTTAAAAGATTCCACATAACCATTGCCATCGGTCGCCCATACACGCGTAAATAACGGAATCGCATTAATGACTTTTTCCTTTGGAACCATAGATGTCAGATCATCAAGTCCCTGTCGAACAAATCCCATAGATGCTACGGAACCTGCCTCCTGTGAACCTGTATGGTGTTCATCGTAACCCATCATAACGACATAATCGGCAAAAACACCTTCTTCCGGATGATTGTAATGCATCCAATAAACCGGTACATAATTATCAATAGAGAAAACAATTTTTTTCTCACGACATAACTCAGATAATTCGCGAACAAACTGAATATAATTGTTTGCTCCGGAATCACTGATCATTTCAAAGTCAAGATTGATCCCGTCCAGACCATAGGCGTCAATATAGTATTCTAACTGATCCAAAACATGCTGACGTTTGGATCTGGATCGTAAGATTTCATTGGTCATCTCACCATCAAAATTCACAAATTCATTCGAGAACATGGCCCATACTTCCACATTCCATTCATGACATGTCTGTACATAATCTGCACTTCCCAGTGCAACAAGATCTCCATCTGTGTTCTCAAAATGGAACCATCTTGGACTAATTGTATTAATTCCAGGTGTTTCTGAAAGCACCTGTTCAATCTCACCATTAGCAACTTCAGAATAAATCGGATGCCATGCCATGTTAATCTTATAATTTTTTGAAATGCTTTCAAATTCCGGTTCTTTAAAGTTTGGCTCATCTAAAGTTTCTGCTTCCTTTTTAGAAATACTTTTATTCTGAACCCATCCATAATAACCATCCTCAGAAACAACTAAAGCCCACTCTTCGCCTTCAAAATCATCAATGACGATCAGTTCTTCACCTTTTCTAAGTTCTCTGAACATTTCACTTTCCGGACCGCCTTTATATCGAATCGGCGCTTTTTTATCTGTAACTTCGGACTTATATACTTCGCCCCATTCGGTAAGAATCACAACACGATTCGGATTCGTATAAATATCACAATCCATCTTCGTATTTTCTTCGATGAAATCCATGGAAATATAAAGTGTACCATCGCGGCTGATCACAACCGGGATATCACTTTTTTTCGTATCATCACCTACCAGATAAGTTTTTGAATCCGGAGTATATTCCGCCATACCATCGGGTGTTGCATACAGAATTGCATTGGATTCCTCATCCCAGTAAATTCTGGAATTAAAATTCTGGTTGACTGTATTCACATCCATGTAAACATTACCAGAACCATCATCAATAGCTTTCCATTCTGTCATCTCATAGTTCCACATAATGGTATATTCATTATCTGAAATACCATAAGCCGCATGATAATCTAATTTATCCGACTCTGAACTAACTTCGTCCACCACATCATCGACAACACCGCATCCGCCAAGAATACAGAGGAGGCCTATGGAAATTATGAGCATGTTTAAAATCTTTCTTATCTTATTCATGTACTTTAACCTAACCTTCCTTTTTAGTTTCATTGTCTTTACACAAGCTGCATACAAAAAAACAATGACAGACTCTATTGCAGAGTATATAATTCATTATACTACAATAGAGCCTATCAGGCAAATGTTATTGGAAAAATCACCCACTTTCGCCGAGATGCAGCCCAAAAAACGGTAATGATATCCCACATTTGACATATAATAAGACTAGCTAAGCGTAATTTGGCCACACAATAAAAATATTAAGGACACACATAATGGATATATTTGATATGTTTAGAAATGAATTAGGAAGCCAGGCACATTACCTTAGAAATCTTATATAATTGATTATATCAAAAGAAAAATTTGCCATCAACGACAATCCTTCGACATCCATTCGACAGGATTTTCGCAAAATTTAATATTTTATTCTCTTTACAGTTCGTATTCATATAGGTATACTGTATTTAACCTCAAATCCGAATTGAAAGGAGTGATTTCTATGAAGATTGAGAGATTGAATGAGAATCAGATTCGCTGCACCTTGAACAAAGAAGACCTGGCAGATCGCCAGATTCGTATAAGCGAGTTGGCATATGGCTCCGATAAAGCAAAAAAGCTCTTTCGTGATATGATGACTCAAGCATCCAATGAAGTCGGCTTTGAAGCCAATGATATCCCTTTAGTCATTGAAGCCATTCCTGTATCCAGCGAATGCATTATTTTAATTGTAACAAAAGTTGAAGATCCTGAAGAATTGGATACACGTTTTGCCAAATTCTCACCAGCCAATATTTCTTTGGATGATACAGAAACAATAGATACTCCAAATAAACAACCGACACTTCACAGTGCCGCAGATATCCTGGATTTATTTAAAAAAATCAGTGAAGAGATTATTGGTAATGAAATCCAGCCCGCATCTGATGCTTCACAGACAGGAAAAGCCAACGAATCGATTCCGGAAGATACAAAACATCCTGTTCCTGTCGACATAACGAAGATTTACCTCTTCCACCGAATGGAAGACATTTGCCGATACTCTGAAGCGATCCATTCACGCTATTCAGGTTCGAACACATTATATAAAGATCCGAAAAGCGGATATTATATTCTTACATTAACCAAAGGAAAGACTTCTCCAGAGCTTTTCAACAAGATCTGCAACATTGCGACCGAATATGGTGAATATGTACCGGCATCCGCTTCCACCGTTGCTTACTATAATGAACACTATAAAATAATTCTTAAAAACAAGGCCATTCAAAAGCTTGCGAATCTGTAATTAAACTTCATCAAAAACAGGAATAGAACGACCCTGTATAATAAAAAACAGCGAGAAGAATCTTCTTCCCGCTGTTTTTTAGTCTATCAAAACTTATTTTGTTTTTGCAAGAAAATTGTTAATTTCATTAACCAATGCATCTGGATCGATACCATGAACCATAGCTGCTTCTGCAATTGTTTCGCCCTGAGAGGATGGACAACCAAGACAATGCATACCAATGCTTAATAAAATTGGTGCAACACCTGCATCAATTCTTAACAAATCGCCGATCATTGTTTCTTTTGTTACTACTGCCATTTTAAAAGCCCTCCTTCTGATTTTTTGACTAGCCTATATTATAATACATTCTTATTTCTAATGCAAGCCTGTGCTTTCGACAAAAGTGGTTTTTGATAAATTATGTCCATCATTTCATGATTTTATACTTGTCTAACCCGAATTTTTGTATTACAATAGATACGTACAACTTAGGTACTTTATGTACTATTCATACTTATAAGGAGGTAACTAATTATGGCATATGTAATTACATCTGATTGTATTTCTTGTGGTGCTTGTGCAGAAGGATGTCCAGTAGGCGCTATCAAAGAAGGTGATGGACAGTTCGTTATCGACGCTGATACATGTATCGAATGTGGTGCATGCGAAAGCACATGTCCAACAGGCGCTATTAAAGCAGGCGAATAATTTAAAAATAATAAAAAGCAGGTGCTTAGGATTTCCTAAGCACCTCTTTTTCATTTTAATATATTTTCCGTGTTCGAATCGCTCCTATTTTCGGAACAAACCAAAACGTCGTTTATTCATCTTTGTCGGTGTGTAAGGTGGTAATTTTGCTGCTGCCACTTCCTGATATCCCCTCTGTCTTCCCCGAATCATCTCATCCAATTTACGAAAGCGTGCTTCTTCCTTTTGCTCTCTTTGCTGATCTAAAACACTCATCTCATTCATTAGACGCTCTGTAACCATATCCGCAATATCTTCTTCCAAACGTACGTTATTTTCCATAAGTGCCTGGGACACAATGGCATCCATTATGTATTTAAAATGACTCATCTTCTCCTCTGAACTGATCTTCTCCACAGTCAATACCTGTTTGTTCTCCGGTTCCATAACTTCCATATGATCAGAAATTGTATTTTGCCTTGCTTCGTCCTGAATTTTCTTTTCCTCGTGTTCCTCGTAATTTTGACGTACATCCTCCAACGATATAATATTGGTTGTCTTTTCATCACAGAACAAAATTTCCATGACGTCCTTAATCGATTTTAGTTGAAACCCCCTGTCTTTGAGTGCCCGTATCCGACAAAAGATATCAATTTCACGCTGAGTATAATAACGATGGCCCATCTCATTCCTTGGTATTTCCAGTGAAAGCTCATCCTCCCAATAACGCAGTACATGAGATTCTACTTTCACCATTTTTGCTGCATCCGATATGGTGTATCGCATTTCTTCCATAGAATACCTCCAATTACCTTCTCGTTATTTAACAATCAAATTATAGCAAATAGGGAAAATAATTCAATTTTCCCATCTCACAACTTATCGACATAACATTTTCTAAAAATAAAAAAGCTGGTCATATGATTGATAACCAGCTCATTATTTTTGTAAAATTGCGATATTTTATTGTTTGGATTTGTTGGCAAACTTCGTGTAGTTTGGTAACCACACAAGCTCAACCGTTCCAATTGGACCATTACGTTGTTTGGCAATAATAATCTCGGAAATATTTTTCTTATCTGTGTCCTTATTATAATAGTCGTCACGATAAATAAACATAACGACATCAGCATCCTGTTCAATAGCACCGGACTCACGAAGGTCGGATAACATCGGACGGTGATCCGGACGTGTTTCACATGCACGGGATAACTGAGACAATGCAATCACCGGCGCATTAATCTCACGGGCAAGTGCTTTCAACGAGCGGGAAATTTCTGAAATTTCCTGCTGACGGGATTCACTGCGCTTTCCACCGCTCATCAACTGAAGGTAGTCGATAATAACAAGCCCAAGATTATTTTCCAGTTTCATCTTTCGACATTTGGAACGAAGCTCTGAAATGGAAATACCCGGCGTGTCATCAATAATTAATGGTGCTTTGCTGATTTCTCCCGCACTCTCAATAAGTTTTTCCCAATCATTGGCGCTTAAATTTCCAGTACGAAGCAACTGGGAATCCACTTTGGACTCCATAGATAAAATACGATTTACCAGCTGGTCCTTCGACATTTCCAAACTGAAAATCGCTGTGGTCACATGATTCTTTACAGCAATATGCTGCGCCAGATTCAATACAAACGCTGTTTTTCCCATTGATGGACGCGCTGCTATTAATATGAGATCTGAAGGCTGAAAACCAGAGGTCTTATAGTCCAGGTCATAAAATCCGGTAGGAATTCCCGTTACGGTTCCTTTATGCTTCGCAGCCGTTTCGATCTTATCAATAACACTCAATACAACATCACGAATTGGAACAAATTCTTCACTGCTCTTTTTTTGTAAAAGATCAAAAATCTGCTTTTCCGTATTTTCCAAAATGTTATCTACAGGTTCCTTTCCAAGATAACATGTATTCGCAATGCCTTCGGTTGCCTTAATCATTCGGCGAAGTAATGCTTTTTCAGATACCGTCTGAGCATAATGTTTAATATTGGCAGATGTAGGAACATCATTGATAATACCACCAATGAATTCGATACTGGTCAATTCTGGCGGAACGTCCTTATTTTTCAGACGTTCCTGCAGCGTGATCAAATCCACAGGTTTATCTTCACGATACAACTCCACCATAACTTCAAACAACAAACCATATTGTCTCTGATAAAAGTCTTCATCACTTAAGATCTCCGAGGCTGTAACAATAGCGTCCTGATCCATTAGCATTGATCCAATAACCGCACGCTCTGCTTCATCACTGTGAGGCAATATTCTTTTGATTAAAGCTTCTTCCATAGCCATAAAATCTTAGGCCTCCTCGACCTTTACCGTCAACTCTGCCATTACCTTTGGATGTACTTTATATGGTACGATCGCCATACCAACCATACGAATCGGTTCCTGAAGATTTAATTTCTTTTTATCAATATCAATATTCAACTGAGCCTTTGCTGCAGCCGCAATTTCTTTTGTAGATACGGAACCGAAAACA
Source organism: Lachnospiraceae bacterium (assembly GCA_017391465.1). The sequence continues at coordinate 15,185 of JAFOYH010000060.1, forward strand.
CGTCCACCTTCACCTGTTTTGATCTTCACAGTAACCACTTTTTCTTTTAATTCTGCTGCAAACACTTTAGCTGCCTCAAGTTGTTCTTTTGCCACCTTTTCTTCATTGGCTTTTTTCAATTTCAAATCATTCAGATTCTTTGCCGTAGCTTCGATACCAAGTTTCTTTTTTAAAATAAAGTTTCTTGCATATCCTTCGTTAACTTCGACAAGTTCACCCTTTTTGCCAAGGCTTTTTACATCTTCTAATAAAATGACTTTCATAATCAAATCGCTCCTTCTTTTTGCATCGTTACAATGGTCTGCTTCACAAGATCCATGGCCTGTGATACAGTCATATTCTGAACCTGTGCACCTGCAATGGTACTATGACCGCCGCCGCCAATCCGTTCCATAACCAATTGTACATTGATACCGTCACTGCCTTCCACAGAACGGGCACTTATATAAATTGTATCCCTGATACATGTAAATACATAGGACGCTTTAATCCCTGTAATATTCAATAACTCATTGGCTACCTGTGCTCCGACAACTGTCGGACTTTCAAGTCCTTCCGCAGGACATACGGTATATGCCATACAATTATCAATCTGCGCATTCCGCACAGCTTCGGCACGGGCACGATAAATCTCCATACTGTCTCTAAATGCCAGATGCACACGTGTGATATCTGCACCACTTTTCTTTAAAAATGCAGCTGCCTCAAATGTTCTCACACCTGTTTTACTCGAAAAGTTATTCGTATCAATCATCAATCCCGCAAACATTGCATCCGCCTCAATCGGTCGGAGTTTCACACCATCCGATATATATTGAAGGATTTCAGCAACCATTTCACAAGCTGATGATGCATAAGGTTCAATATAAGACAATACCGGATTTTCAATGGACTCACTGCTCTGACGATGATGATCTAAAATAACAACCGTTTTCGTCCGGCTAAAAAGTTCCGGTCCTTCGGTATAGGACGGACGGTTCACGTCCACAACAATAAGTGCCGTTTCCATATTCATGATCGCTGCTGCCTCACTACTCTTCAAAAACATATCCGGTTCGTAATCCGGGTTGTTTTTAAAAGTGTTTAAAATCGGGCGCACCGATGTTGTAACATCATTAATTACAATATGTGCCGGCTTGTTTAAAGACTTTGCCGCACGATAAATACCAATGGCAGAACCAAAAGAGTCCACATCGCCAATCTTGTGTCCCATGATCACTACCCTGTCTTTGCCGGTAATGATCTGTTTTAATGCATGGGCTTTCACTCGCGCTTTTACACGTGTTCCTTTTTCTACCTGCTTTGTTTTACCGCCATAATAAGAGATTTTATCTCCTGATTTAACAACTGCCTGATCACCACCTCGACCCAGTGCCAGATCAATGGCACTCTGAGCCCATGTATAAGACTGAATATAGGAAATCGCATTCATACCAACACCGATACATAATGTTACTGACATTTCATTACCTATATTAATCTCTCTTACTTCATCCAGCAAAGAAAATCGACTGGACTGAATGGCAGCCATATGTTTCGCATTGACAACAAATGTATAACGGTCCTTTTCAGACTTCGTAATGATGGCATCATAAGACTGCATGTACTTTGTAATCTTTCGTTCAATCAAAGCAGATAACAACGAACGACGGACTTCTTCTGTGCTGTTCATCGCCTCTTCGTAATTATCAATAAAAATAATACCTGCCACAAGTTTCTGTTCCTGATTCTCGCGAATATAACGGCGAATATTCGTTTCATCAAACATAAACATCGCAATCAGAACATTCTCCGGATGGTCAAATGTCACCATATCATTATGTTCCGAAAAATCTTCCACATCCATGCGGCAAAACTCTGTACGATAAATGCGATCCTCATAGGTGATCTCCATATAACACTTATCTTTCATATCGAAAATCTTTTTGATATCAACATTTGAGAAGACTTCCTGAATGTTCCTCTGAAAAGGCATAGATCCCGTCATCCGAACCAGTGCATCATTCCCCCACATAAATTTACCTGATCGATCCAATACGCCATATGGAACATCCAGTTCATGAAGCAGCTTTTTCTGTACCTGTCCAAAATGAAGTCCAAAATTGATCAGTTCCTCCATAATTGCCGGTTTTGAATAAAATGTCACAATGACAGAAAAAATAAGATGCATAAGGAAAAAGATTCCCATAAGAATACCAACGTTGCAATCGATCAAAATAGCACCAATCGTCATAAGACCTACAATAATATTCAATATAATCGGCCATCGAAGGTACCATTTCAAACGTCCTTTGACTTCCATATCATTTTTCATGCCAATACCTCATTCTTTTGAATATATATCAAGTGTCTGACACACTTTATACGAGCATAGATTACCCTATATTATAGCATTTTACAAACATCTGGTAAATACCTTTCTCTGATTTCAGTTTTTATGATATAATGTGCATATTCAATGGATATACACTTAAACAACACATCCATTGTATTAAAACAAACTAAGGAGGCCCATCTATGCAGGTTTATCTATTTATAGCTCCGGGCTTTGAAGAAATCGAAGCCTTAACGGTTGTTGACCTTCTTCGTCGTGCCGGTATATCTATTACCACGGTTTCAATTACAGATTCTTTATATGTGACTGGAGCCCATGAAATCCCGATCACCACGGATGCTTTATTTTCAAATTCGGACTATTCCGATGCAGACATACTCGTCCTTCCTGGCGGTGCACCGGGCACATGCAACCTGAATGCATTCGAACCACTAAAAATTTTACTCCATGATTTCTACAGTAAAGGAAAGTATATCGGTGCCATCTGTGCTGCACCTATGATTCTTGGTCATCTTGGTTTCCTGAAAAATCGTAAGGCAACCTGTTATCCAGGGTTTGAAAAAGACCTCATCGATGCCATCCACGTCGTTTCACCAGTGGTTGTTGATGAACATATCATCACCAGCCGTGGTTTAGGTACTGCCATTGATTTTTCATGCGAATTAATTGCCCTCCTGAAAGGACGCGATATTTCCGATCAAATTAAACAACAGATTATGTATCATCACTAATGTAATTTTACAAAGGAGGATTTAACATGTCAGACAGAATTCAAAAGGCACTTGACAATCATAATAAAAACTACAATTGCTGCCAATCTGTAGCCTGCGCATATTGCGATCTTCTCGGCATTGACGAAGCAACCATGTTTAAAGCCGGTGAAGCGTTTGGCCTGGGAATGGGGAATATGGAAGGCACTTGTGGCGCCATCGCAGGTGCTGTATTACTGGCAGGATTTAAAAACAGTTCAGCAAACCTTGAAAAACCCAACTCTAAAGCTTCAACTTACAAGTTATCTGCTGCTATTTTAAAAGCATTTGAAGAAAAAAACGGAGCAACTCTCTGTCACGTGATCAAAGGACGTGATACCGGTAATGTTCTCCGCTCATGCTCCGGCTGCATCGAAGATGCCGCACAGATTGCAGAAGACATTTTAAATTTAAAATAAGACATTGCATTTTAACTGAATATACAATTCGTCACATAACAAAAGAGCCTCCTGAGAAAATCTCAGGAAGCTCTTTTTTTATTTACATAATACCTTCTCTAATATAATTTAAATTATGCGATTGGATTGAAACCTGCGAGGATTAAACCACCAAGGATCAAAACTGTAAGAGATGCGTAAATCAAACATGGAACTACGTTAGATCTCATCAAACGACCTTCAGAACCTACTGTACCACATGTAGCACAAGCAGATACGATGTTATTTACACATACCATGTTACCCATAGCACCACCCATTACCTGCATAGCAAGGATGAGCATTGGAGCAAGACTTAATCTGGAAGCTGCTGCAAACTGTAATGTGGAGAACAATGTACAGGATACTGTAGCAGAACCAGAGATGAACGCACCGATTACACCGATAATTGGAGCTACTATGATGTAAGCAGAGCCAAAGAGGTCAGCTAAGCCGTTTGCCATAACGATAAGCATGGAATCCATACCGGAGTTGTTGAACTGTGCACCGGAGGATTTGAAGAGCTGTACCATTGCAATACCGAATAATAATGCGATAGCAGCACCTGTTACCATGTTGATTGTTGTTTTCCAAGCAGCTTTAACCTGTTCACCTTTCATCTTGTGGATTGGGATGATAAGGAATGCTACAAGGATGAATGGAAGCACACCTGGGTTCCAAGCCCATTTCCAAGCGAAACCAACTTCGATACCGAAGATCTGTGGAATGGAGATTGCCCATGGAGCTGTTGTAACGTTAAGAATTCCTTTGATACCGATCTGTGGAACACGTGTGATAACAAGGATTGCAGCAATGATACCATATGGGATCCAAGCTGTAACTGGAGACATACCATTATCGAAGAGGTCTTCTTCTTCACCAGCTGTTGTTGCTTTCCAGTGTTCTGCCCATTCATTGTGATCTGGGAATTCGAATTTTGTCTTAGGAACAAGGATACCTTTTTTAGCTGTAACAACACAGATAACGAGAGCGATAAGCGCACCGATAAGGGATGGGAATTCTGGTCCCAGGAATGCTGCACAGATTAAATAAGGTACACAGAAAGCTACTGCAGACATTAAAATGTATGGAATAACTTCGATTGCGTATTTTGTGGATTTGTCTTTACCATACATCTTGATCATTAAGAATACTGTGATGAAGATGATGATTGGACAGATGATAGCGGATGGGATAGCAACCCATTTTGTTAAGCCTAATTTCCATGCTTCTGTATCAGCTACGCCGATACCTGCTAATTCGGAACTAACCATGTTGAATGCTGTGTTTGTAGGTGTACCTACAGCACCGTAAGCAACTGGTGTAGAGTTAAGGATAAGACCACACATTGCAGCGCAAAGTGGAGGGAATCCTAAACCGATTAACAATGGAGCTGCAAGAGCTGCTGGAGTACCGAAACCAGCTGCACCTTCGATGAACGCACCAAACATGAAACCAATGATAATACACTGGATACGTGGGTCATCAGAAACTGTTGTGAACATTTTGTTGATTGCAGCCATACCGCCGGACTGTTTCAATGTGTTCATGATAAGGATCGCACCAAAGATGATAACGATTGTATCAATAGCACTTAAGAAACCTGCGATTGTCTGAGCTGCAAGGGTAATAAGATCCATCTTCCAGAACGCGAAACCTACGATAGCTGTAAGTAACCATGCCAATGGAAGAGCGATCTTAGCTGGCCAGTTAAAGCCTGCCATTACAATAACTGTAACAATAATTGGAATAAAAGCTATAATTGCATACATGAAAAAACCTCCTTCTCTAACCCATTAAACCCTTTTTGTTACTAAGAAATCAAGTTACATTGTTAATGATAATACAATGTTTATTTTTCGTCAAGTTTTTTTAGGTAAATCGCACATTTTTTACATCTATTTTCTTTTACATTTTGTTAAAACTGTATCAGTTTATAATTTTTTTATATTTATTTTATAGGAATTTTCGAATTCCCAATGTTGGTTTTGTATATTTTATTTGTATATATTGTACAAATTGTACAAATCTGAGTACAATTTTTACTCTTTTTCCCAAATTGGTTGAACCACTCAAAACCTGGTACTTTAATTGGTCATACCACTACACACCTTGTTTTTGTTATTTTTTTAACTATTTATCCTATATACTTCAGCCATAAAAAATACCTCCGGAAATATTTCCAAAGGTATTTCTAATAAAAACTTTTCTATAAAACTGAAGTCGCCAAAAAATCAGATGACCGGACCCATCGTATAGATATCCATCGATTGGCTGTATTTAATGGTTTCACCTTTTGTCTGTTCTCCAGATAAAATACGAATAAGCTGAGCAAATGCCTCTTCTCCTACTTCTTCTATAGAGGCTTTTCCCTCAATAATACGTCCTGCATTAATATCCATATCATTCTGCATACGTTCATAAGTATTTGGATTGCCGCAAATCTTAAGTACAGGCAAAATAGGGAATCCCTGTGGTGCACCGCGACCCGTAGAAAAAAGAATACACTGAGCACCTGTTGCTGCCATGCCTGTTAAAATCTCGATTTCACGACCCGGAGTATCTTTAATCCACAAACCTTTCTGATTTGTAATAATATCGGCATATTCCAAAACTCCTTCGATTGGTTTTGTACCGGATTTCACAATAGCACCTAAAGATTTTTCCTCAATCGAACTTAATCCGCCGGCAATATTTCCAGGTGTTGGCTGACCTTTACGCATATCACATCCCAAAGATTTGGCACGTGCCTCCATATTCGCTACAATTTCAAAAATTTTGTCACCAACCTCAGGCGTTACTGCACGACGTGCCAGAATGTGTTCTGCACCGATAAATTCAGTCGTTTCACCAAAAACAACCGTTCCGCCAAGATCACAGATCTTATCCGCCACATAACCAATAACACAGTTCGAAGCCAGACCGCTGGTCGCATCTGAACCGCCGCATTTAATACCCATAATATAATTGGAAATATCCACCGGCTGTCTTAAGATTCCGGAAATCTGCATGGAAAGTTTCTGAGCCGCTGTAACCCCTGCTGCGATGGAATTTGTCATACCTCCCAATTCCTGAATGTTAATACGTTCAATTGGTTTGCCTGCTGCTCGTATTGTTTCATATATTCTATCCACATCCGTTCCTTCACATCCCAAACTTACCAACAACACGGCACCTGCATTTGGATGAAGTCCAAGCGCAATCAATGTATCTGTCACACGTTCCAGATCCGGCGGAAGCTGACAGCATCCCTGATGATGCAATAAAGCTTTTGTGTTCAATGTCTGTCCCACAATCGCCTCAACAACTTCATTGGCACATACGACACTTGGAATAACTGCGACATAGTTTCTGGAACCCACTTTGCCGTCTGATCTTACATATCCCATAAATTCCATAACTTTTACCTCCTATGCTTCCAAATCACCACGCGCTCTCTGACTGTCCAGATTATGTACATGGACATAGTCGCCTGCTTCTATATCTTGTGTAGCTACACCAATCTCTTCACCATATTTAATAATCGGATCTCCTTTGTCAATCCGCTTTACAGCAACCTTATGACCATATGGAATATCCGTTAATAAAGTTTCACAAACTGAATTTCCTTTTTTATCGCGAATATTTACAGTCATCCCGGCTTTTACACCATTCGCAAAAATGGTTGCCACATTATCCATATCATTTACTTTCAGCGCCAAAATGTCAGACATATACAAACCTCCCCTTTTATTTTCCAATTTTATTCTATTTTACCACATCATATCTTTCTTTTCTACGAAAATATCCTGCTCTTTTCTCTACCTTTTTCAGAGATTTTATTGATGAAATTTACCATTTTCCGGCAAGGAATATCTCTTGACAAGCCATAGACATTATGGCAATATATTGTATGGAATCGTAATTTTTACACAATATATTGTGCACCAAACACAACATATTGTGTTAAGATTTAATCGTATATTTATCAAAAAAAGGAAGAAAAAAGGTTAGGAAAAACAGCTATGATTCAAAGTATTACAAAACGTGATGGTCGTGTCGTATTATATGACCAAAACAAGATCGCAAGTGCCATTTTAAAAGCACTCGAAGTATCCGGCGATGGCAATGCGTCAGACGCAGCCCACGTAGCAAATAATGTACACCGTGAACTGGAACAGAAATTCAGTTCAGACTCACCCAATATTGAAGCTATTCAGGATATTGTCGAAAAGCAATTGATGAACCACGGGTTTAGTGAAGCTGCCAAAGCTTACATCCTTTATCGTGCGAATCGTACTCGTGCACGTGAAGCCAATACTTCTCTCATGAAAACCATCGATGAGATCACACAGGTGGATGCCCGTATCAGTGATATCAAGCGTGATAATGCCAATATCGACGGTAATACAGCTATGGGAAGTATGCTTCAGATTGGTTCTGCCGGTGCAAAAGCTTATAACGAAATGTATCTTTTACGTCCGGAACATGCCAAAGCACATCGCGAAGGTGATATTCACATTCATGATTTTGATTTTTACTCTTTGACAACAACATGCTGCCAGATTGATATTCTCAAACTGTTCCACGGCGGTTTCTCCACCGGACACGGACATTTGCGTGAACCAAACTGTATTCAGAGTTATGCAGCCCTTGCTGCAATTGCCATCCAGTCCAATCAGAACGACCAGCATGGCGGACAGTCTATTCCAAACTTTGATTATGGCATGGCTGAAGGTGTTGCAAAAACCTATCGCAAAGCTTTTAAACGCCGTTTAAAAGAAGCCATCGAAGATTATTTTGATTTAGAAGACGAAATGGATACAATCACAGAAGCTATTCAGGAAGCTGAAACCAACAGCGGTGAATATCCACGTTTAGAAAACACAGATACATTTAACGCTGCAATCAACAAGGCATTGACCTCCAGATATGACTTAACCGAACGTCAGGCTACAAAAATTATCGCCAAGGCTCAGAAGCGCGCATGGCAGAAAACAGATCGAGATACACATCAGTCCATGGAAGGTTTTGTTCACAACCTGAACACCATGCATTCTCGTGCCGGTGCTCAGACACCATTCTCTTCCATTAACTATGGTACGGACACAAGTCCGGAAGGTCGTATGGCAATCCGTAATATTTTATTAGCTCTGGATGCTGGTCTTGGTAATGGCGAAACCTGTATTTTCCCTATTCATATCTTCAAAGTTAAAGAAGGCGTGAACTACAACGAAAACGATCCAAACTATGACTTATTCCGTTTAAGCTGTAAAGTCAGTGCAAAACGCTTATTCCCGAACTATACATTCCTGGATTCTCCATTCAACTTACAGTATTATGTACCTGGAAGACCGGAAACCGAAGTCGCAACCATGGGATGCCGTACACGTGTTATGGGTAATGTTTATGATCCAACACGTCAGATTGCTTACTCCAGAGGAAATTTATCTTTCACCTCGATTAATTTACCTCGTCTTGCCATCGAAAGTCAGGGAGACGAAAAAGTCTTCTATGATAAATTAAAAGATATGCTGGATCTCGTAGCTCAACAGCTTCTGGATCGTTTTGATATTCAGGCAAACAAGCATATTTACAACTATCCATTCCTTATGGGACAGGGTATTTGGCTTGATTCTGATCATTTAACAAACAAAGATGATTTAAGAGAAGTTCTGAAACACGGAACCTTATCCATCGGTTTTATCGGTCTTGCTGAAACATTAACCGCATTATATGGCAAACATCATGGTCAGTCTGAAGATATGCAGACAAAAGGTCTTGAAATTATCGGTTTCATGCGCGATTACTGTGACCGCAAATCGCAGGAAATGAAAATGAACTTTACTCTTCTTGCTACACCAGCCGAAGGCCTTTCCGGTCGTTTCACACGCATGGATTTAAAACGTTATGGAAAATTAGCTGGTGTAAATGATCGTGAATACTATACAAACAGTTTCCATATTCCGGTTTATTATAATATTTCCGTCTATGACAAAATTCGTCTCGAGGCACCATATCATGCATTATGCAATGCGGGACATATCAGTTATGTCGAATTGGACGGCGATACCGCACAAAATGTCGAAGCTTTCGAAGCCGTTGTTCGTTGTATGCACGATAACAATATTGGTTATGGAAGTATTAACCATCCGGTGGACCGCGATCCAATTTGTGGTTATGTTGGTATCATCGGAGATGTCTGCCCACGCTGCGGTCGTCGCGAAGGTGAACAGATTCCGGAAGACAGAATTGAAGAATTAAGAAAATTATATCCTCAGATGCCTGCATTCCAGGGCATCGAATAAAACACATATTATAAGGAGGTTTTACAATGACTATTAAATCTCAGAATGAAAATTTAGGACAGGGTGTTGGTTTTGAACGTATTCGCCGAATCACAGGTTACCTTGTAGGAACAATGGATAAATGGAACGACGCCAAACGTGCAGAAGAAAGAGACCGTGTAAAACACGGCATGGCATAATATGCTTTATCTCGCAGATATTATAACAGACAGTATTGTGGATGGTCCGGGACTCCGGACCACCATTTTTTCTCAGGGCTGTCCACACCATTGTCCAGGCTGCCATAATCCTGAAACATGGGCGTTTGAAGGTGGTACCGCCATTGATGAAGAAGATGCTTTAAAAATCGTCCGTTCCAATCCATTAAGCCGTGGTGTGACTTTTTCCGGCGGCGAACCATTCTCACAGGCCGAAAGCTTTACAAAACTTGCGATCCTTTTAAAAGAAAACGGATATGAGGTTGCATCCTACTCCGGATTTACATTTGAACAGCTTGTGAATGGAACCGAAGCACAGAAGGATCTTTTAAGACACATCGATGTTCTTATCGATGGACCATTTCTTCAGTCCGAAAAAAGTTTAACTCTCAATTTTAGAGGAAGTAAAAACCAGCGTATTCTTGATGTCTCAAAAAGCCTTGCTGAAGGCAAAGCCGTTGAGATCACAAGCGGTCGCTGGACTGGTGAATATTAATTTTAAACTTTATAGTTCAAACAAAAAAAGCCTTTAGACGCTTCATCAGCATCTAAAGGCTTTTCATTTCCATTATGTGATTAATGCCCTAATTAATCTACGATGTAAGGCATAAGTGCGATATGTCTTGCTCTCTTAATAGCAACTGTAAGAGCTCTCTGATGTTTTGCACAGTTACCTGTGATTCTTCTAGGAAGAATTTTACCTCTTTCAGAGATATATCTTTTTAATTTGTTTACATCCTTGTAATCAATTACAGCGTTTTTATCTGCACAGTATACGCAAACTTTTTTTCTTCTGCGTCCGCCACGTCTCTTCATTGGAGAGTCGTTTCTTTTTTCTCTATCGAATGCCATTGCTCATAACCTCCTAATCCAAAATCTAATTCTTAAAATTTAACGTTTAACTGAAAGGTAATTCCTCATCCAAACCATCTGGAATGTTCATAAAACCATCACCAATTGGAGCACTTGGAGCCATTGCAGCGGATGGACGACCCCCAAAAGCTGCTGCAGACTGTTCACTGGAAGCTTTGCTTTCAGCAAATTCCTGCTCATCAATGATAACATCTGTTGTATAAACTTTCACACCATCACGGTTTGTGTAGCTTCCTGTCTGAATACGACCGGAAACAACAATACGGATACCCTGTCTGAAATACTTTTCAGCAAATTCTGCTGCACGACCAAATGCCACGCAGTTAATAAAATCTGCATCTGGTTCGCCGGCTCTTTTGAACGTACGATTCACAGCCAATGTATAACGAGCCACTGCTGTTGGACGTTCGCCCTGGGAGTAACGAACTTCAGGATCTCTTGTTAAGCGTCCCATCAAAATAACTTTATTCATTAAGACTTACACCTCTCTTTAAAAATTAAGCGTCCTGTCTAATGCATAAATATCTAATTACGTCTTCCATGATACGAACACGCTGTTCAACTTCATTTGGACAATTAGAATCAGATTCGAAAGTAATGAAATAATAGAAGCCTTCTTTCATCTTCTGAATTTCGTAAGCTAACTTTCTCTTACCCCATTCATCCACGTTTGTTACGTTACCACCGAAACGAGCGATGAGAGCTTTTACTTTTTCAATAACAGCTGCTCTTTCTTCATCTTCGATTTTTGTTGTAACAACAACGCATAATTCATATTTTTTCATGCTGCTGCACCTCCTTCTGGTCTTCTGGCCCTCTGTCTTAGCAGAGAGCAAGGAAATATTAAAAACATATCACAATTTCGTATCTTAACATAAAAAAAGGGCTGATACAAGCCCTTTTTTGAATTTCTAATGTTCTTTTTTAAATAATATCCGATGGTCGTTTTATATCACGAAGATTCTTTTCAACCAGCTTTCTGGCAATCATTACTGTATGATCGCATCCCATACATTTCAAACGAAAATCAGCACCAATACGCAAAACTTCCCATTCGAAGCTGCCGCATGGATGTTTCTTTTTTAATTTAACGATATCGCCCACCTGAATATCCATCGTCAGACCTCCCTGCCTAAGATGTACACATGTTATCAATGCATCATTATATAAAAACAGGTATAAAAAAGAAGCTACTGAGGGGATTCGAACCCCTGACCTACGCATTACGAGTGCGTTGCTCTACCTGCTGAGCCACAGTAGCCTGCTTTTCTATTATAGCAAATTAAACTTTTTTGTCCAGACCCTAATCCGAATATTTATCACACACATCTTAATATTTATTACGCACCTTTTCAAAGAAGCATAAGAAATCTTTAACTTCAATCTCCGTTCCATCGTCCAATACAACTTTGCCTGTGAAATGACCAAATACCTGATGCTGATCTGAAATGATCACTTTAGCATCCGTCAGTGAACTACGATCCATGATTGGAATAAACGCACCGTCAAAACGTCCATCTGAAGATACGATGTCCCAAGGTTCCATAAAAAGATCATTGCCATCCATATCGGTCGGAATGCAGAAAATGACATCTTCCAATTTATGCGCTTTTCCATTATAAAAGACCATGTTCTCTGTCGCTGAGGAACGATCACTAAAACCATAGCCCAGATTAAAGCCAAATGGAACACCATCCACCTTTCCACTTCCGGAACCCCAGTACCAGGTGTTATCTCTCGTCCAGACACCGCGTCCCCAGTCAAGAACACCCATAGAGTCTTCCGGACGGAAGCGCCACTGTTCTTCTCCAAGCCGTACACATCCACTGGCCGGCATACAGTTGATTTTCTGGTTGTAATAAAATGCTGTCGGTTCTTCTGCCCATGGCGTTGCAATACACATGGTATCCATCGGTTTCTGGAGAAGCCATATTTCCACATCCAGATTTTTGCCGTCTTTGAAATTTTCCATATGACACTGAATCTTTCTTCGATCATAAACCATGGAATATCTCAAATGAATTCGTTTGTTTTTAAAATCGGCATTCCCCTGATTGGAATGATTTCCCAAACGGAATTTACCCATTGGCGCTGCAGATAAAACCGTTTCTGTGTGATGTTCTTTTTTATCAAAATCCAATATGGATACACTGATCATTCCAAGATATGCCAAATCCGAAATCGTAAATGCCACCCCAAAATGATCATTGGCTACAAGATAATAATCCCATTCTTTAATTCGATATTTTGGCACCTTAATCGCTGAACGATCATACTGCCATACAAGTTCTTTTGCCCACCCCGGCTCTGTAATATGTCCATTTTCGTCCAACAGTGGCTGTACCGTTGTTACTTCATGCTGACTCATTTGTAAACACCCCTTCCATATCCTGTAAATTCACATTTTATAATATCTATTCTTCATCTTCATAGAACCTTCATCTTCGCATACGCCTCACAAAAAATATTCGCCAAAGCCAAATAACCTTCTTTTGTTGGATGAACACCATCCTGATATCCATACATAATGCCCGCATTTTCCAAATATTCCGGATATCTTTTTTGAAAATCAATATATGGCACGTGCATAGTTTCACAGTAGGCAATCAGCCACTCCCTGTATTTTGAAAATATTTCCAATGTTTGTTCAATACTATAATAACTATACCAGCATCTTTTCAGCATCTCACCATCCACTGTAATCGGTATACCAACAATCGTCCCTATTCCTGATTCCAATGCCCGTTCAACCATTCGGGATACATTCTTACAAGTACGTTCCAATGATGTTCCCATTAAAATATCATTGGCTCCGGCCATGATAAAAACTTCTTTCGGATGATTCCACAATACATCCTCAGAAAAACGTGCGCGCATGCCAGCAGATGTATCTCCGTTAATCCCCCGATTTAAAATCGTAATACCCAAGCGTTCAGATGCCACGCGCGGCCATGAAAAACGCGGATGCACGCCATACCCATAAACAATACTGTCACCAATACACACTAAATCCGGCTGTACCATCCAATCACTCCGATCTTTTTTATTACATTTAGTATAACATGTCACATGCAAAAAAAGAACATTGTGAATTCCAAAACTCACAATGTTCTTTATATTTTGTTTAATAATAAATAACAACAGGCACTCCTACTTCAATGTTCCAGAATAAGGATTCAACTGCATCATATGGTGTATTAATGCAGCCATGAGAACCGTTGTAAAGATACTCTGTTCCACCATAAGCATAACGCCACAGAGAATCATGAATGCCAATACCTCCATTGATCTGCATCCAGTAGTTTACCGGTGTACGATAATCATCTCCCACCAGAATGGTGTTCTGTAAACGGTTATGAATGAAATAGACCCCTGCAGGTGTACCCATACCCGCATACATTGTTCCAGATGTAATCGGTGTTTCAAGGAACAATTCCCCATCGAGATAATACCACATATACTGGCTGGATAAATCCATCTCAACATAAGTATCGCCAATATCATCTGCTGCATCTGAATTCAATCCATTAAATGGTGTCATATTATAATCCGGCTCACGGGTTATCACACGCTGGTTTGCCACATCATCCATAATCTTATCCGTTTCTGTATAAACAGCCATAGACCATCCATAGTTACCCGGCTGGAGTGTGATCACATCCCCCCATGAATTTTTAAATTCACGGTATGTATAAACCGTATCATACTTCGCTGCCAACTGTTTCATAAACGCATACGCCGCATCCCAGGAAAGGTAATAACTGCCATCCCAGTTTTTACGTACCCATGTACGAATCTGTTCTGTTCCGATAACTTCTTTTTCACCACGAAAATCATATGTGATCTCTGCCTGACAAAGCTTATCCACCTCATTTAATACATCCCGAATCTCCTTAGATTCCAATGTGATCGTTGGTTTTTCATAACAATTTGCCGCCACAAGATCAATTTTACGTTCTCCGGCTTCAACTGCCTGCGCAATAATTGCTTTCGTTGGTTCAACTTCCAAAGTATTTCCTAAAGTTTCTTTTTGCAAAGAAAAACTATACTCATCAATCACGATGGACGCATTCGTTGGGGCTGTCATCTCCTGTGTCAGACAATTTAACTTCGATATCTCTGCCTTTAACTTAGCATGATTATATTCCCAATCCGGTTCAAATATATAATCCGTATGCGCAAACAGCTTGACCGGCCACTGCCATCCCATCTCTCTTTTTTTCAATTCAGCAACACCGTCAAATATATAATTAAAATCAAAGGTTGATCCCAGAAGAAGTTCCGAATCTCCCTCAATGGTCACTACGCGCAAATGATAATTATCCTGATTTTCTTCTAAGACTTTCTGAACATCCGAAACTTTCTGCATAGATACATCAATACCATTAATCGTCGTATTTGGACAAAATACCTGATCAAAATAAAACGCTATACCAAAATAGCAAATCATCAACAAACAAAAAATGCTCGCTGCAATCGTGATTCCAATTTTCTTTCTATCCATGTTCTTCCCTCATAAATCAAATTCAGAAGTCTCCGAATTTAATATACCCTTCCTGAATAATTTTAAAACAATATCACATACTAATCCATGTAAACTCAAATCGGTTATCTATCGATAGCCACCTTATTGAAAGGAGTACTACAATGATTAAAAATGCTTGTATTCAGTGTTCTATCAAAGAATGTAAACACCACTGCGGAGACGAAAACTACTGTTCTTTAAATCAGATTAAAGTCGGTACACACGAAAGTCATCCAACAAAAATCGAATGTACAGACTGTGAATCTTTCGTTTTCCGTGCATAAATTCGTTTTCATACAAGTGGAATCTTAATGGGCAGTCACTGACTGTCCATTTTTAATATCCAGACACACCAAATACATAATCCCGTTCACTGTATAAAAGCAATTTCATTTTAGCACACTAAAGCCAATACCACAATCTTATTTTATGTCAATTTACTTAAAGATTCCTTACATTTTCATCAATAACCCAAAGTTATCATTTTGATAAAATTTATATATTTTACAATTTCATTTACACAACATATAATGAACTCAAGGTTATATTATTTATGGGAACAACGTTGGCAGATAATGGCCGTGATATAGATTGTCTGCCAACTGATCATGTTCCTTAATCACCATCCCGGAGATATACCTAAGCCCTCAACATAAAAAGAAGTAGCACTCCGTCTCGTCCTTGCAAAGTGATACTTCTTTTTTTCTAAAAATATAAATAATAAAAAAGATTTTCTGATTAAAGTCAGAAAATCTTTTTTATTTACTCTTATAAAGATTCGATATATTTTTCCCTGGATTCTCTGGAATTCCATTTACCACTCCACATATTATGGGTATCCGCATAATAAATATACTGAAATTCATTATGCGCTGCCAGATACTCTACCGTAAACTCAATAAATTTATTCATCGCATGCGTCCTTGGTCGATTTCTCAACAAGAAAAATCCAATATCCCAATTATAGCCTTCTTTAATCTTCGATGCTTTAATATTCGGAAGCACACTTTTCTCAACCAAAGGTCTTGGTAAAACCGAAATGCCAAAATCCGAATCAACCATCTTTAACAAAAAATCCCATTGACTGCTTTTAGCAACAATCTTCGGCGTAAAACCTTCCTGCATGCACAATTGCATGAAATCATCATATAAAAGATATTGTTCATTCGTCACTACAAAATCTTCGTCTTTTACATCATGAATACTAATGGTGTCCATTGCTGCATAGGTTTTATTCTTATTGACAACAAGAACACCCTCATCATGCGTTAATGGAATCACCAGCAAATCTCTCGGTATCGGCACGTTCTCCGAAAGCATACCAAGTCCCAGATCAATTCGCTCTTCTCGCAACGCTGCATTAATATCTTTTGTACCCTCTCCGGAAACAGAAATA
The DNA here is from genome assembly GCA_017391465.1 of Lachnospiraceae bacterium. The sequence goes on from JAFOYH010000060.1 coordinate 31,984, forward strand.
TGAATTCCAGGATATTGTTTCTGGAACTCGCAGATCAGGTCAAAATAGCACAAAAACCCGAGAATATTGGGAATACCTATCTTGATCTCTCCTTCATTCGACAGACGAACATCATCAATCGTTTTATAGATATCCCGGAACTGCTGAATTAAAAATACTGCTTTTTGAAACAAGGCCTGTCCCGTATCCGTCAGCTCAAAACTTTTATTCGTTCGTTCAATTAACACTGTATTCAACTCTGTTTCCAATAGCCGAATACTTTTACTGAGTGCCGGCTGTGATAAATGCAGTTGCTCGGATGCCTTTCGGAAATTTTTTGTCTTGGCCAATTCCACGAAATATTCTAATTGTCGAATATCCATGACTTCATCCTTTCTTCTAGAATTTCCATCATTCGTTCTCTATATATTCAATTCTTCAGCAACCAGATTCAAAGCTGCTTCGATAACTTTATCCATATCATAATACTGATAATTTCCAAGTCTGCCTCCAAAGATTACCTTTTCTTCTTTGGATGCCAGTGCTTTATAGGCTGCAAACAACGCATTATTCTGATCATTATTCACCGGATAATAAGGTTCCATGCCCACTTTCCACTCGGAAGAATACTCTCTGGAAATAACAGTTTTTTCCTGATGCCCAAACTCAAAATGTTTATGCTCAATAATACGTGTATATGGAACTTCTCTGTCTGTGTAGTTCACGACTGCATTCCCCTGATAATTATCACAATCGAGAACTTCCGTTTCAAAGCGTACCGAACGATATTCCAATGCCCCCAACTGATAATCATAATATTCATCAATCATGCCGGTGAACAGCGTCTTCTCTGCAATGTCCGGATTCTCTTTGATAAATTCAAAGTAATCTGTATCCACCTTCACATCAATGCCATCCAGCATCTTTTCAATGATCTTTGTATATCCTCCCATCGGAATTCCCTGAAAACGATCATTAAAGTAGTTATTATCGTATGTAAATCGCAAAGGCAGACGTTTTATAATAAACGCAGGAAGATCTGTACAGTCACGGCCCCACTGTTTTTCTGTATAACCTTTGACCAGCTTCTCATACACATCACGTCCTGCAAGAGACAATGCCTGTTCCTCCAGATTCTTTGGTTCCGAAATATCCAGTTCTGCAATCTGTTTTGCGATTATATCTTTTGCTTCCTGTGGTGTACGAATATTCCACATTTTACTGAATGTATTCATATTAAATGGCAAATTATATAACTCATCTTTATAAACTGCCACCGGAGAATTCACATAGTGATTAAATTCCGCAAACTGATTAATATATTCCCAGATTACCTTGTTGGATGTATGAAAAATATGTGCACCATATTTATGCACATTGATACCCTCAATCTCTTCGCAATAAATATTACCGCCAATATGTGATCGTTTATCAATAACCAGACATGTTTTTCCCCGTTTTTTTGCCTCATAGGCAAAAACAGAGCCATACAAACCGGCACCAACGATCAGATAATCGTATCTCATAGAATTGCCTCCAAATCTATTTGTATTTTTTTCTGTACATTATTGTCTCATTATATAGTGTTTATAAAAGAACCGGAAAGCCTTAATTTAAAGCCTTCCGGTGCCCCTGCCAAGGAATCGAAGCGACGTGATTCGAACACGCGACCTCTGCGTCCCGAACGCAGCGCTCTACCAAACTGAGCCACGCTTCGCCATACTCATTTATTTTACGCCTTTTTTCAGTGAAATGCAATGCTATTCCTCACAAATGATTCCTGAGATTTTGAAATTTTTCCAATACATCTTTGCATAAAAAAGATAAAAACCGTCTATACTTATGTTATCAAAAGTAATTTTGATAAATTTTTTCATAACTCCATTCTCCAGTGAATGGACCCTCCCCTTTTTATAGTATAACTAAGACCCAACAAAAGAAGCAAAGTGCCCCGAAAGGTAAATCACCCCGGGGCACTGGCATCTTACATATATCCGTCATTTCAAACATTTCTCGTTGGATATTCTAAATGCGATGTTAGTCCTTAAGATTCAACTTGGCAAATGCTTCCGCAAAAGCATTGTTTAATGGCTGTTCAGCTTCTTTTTTCTGTTTATTCATATATTTCTGAACATCTCGTTTACTGATACCTGCACCCTCTTTTTGACGCCGATCCTGAAAAACAGAAAGTTTTTCTTTATAACCACATACACATACGAATGTCTGGGCATCACCTTTGCCATACATTTCCATACGTTTATGACATTTTGGACATCGGGCATTGGTTGTTCTGGCAATAGTTTCACGATAACCACATTCCCGATCCTGGCAAACGAGCATACGGCTGTTTTTGCCTTTCACAGATAACATACGTTTGCCACACTGAGGGCACTTTGTCTGTGTCAGATTATCATGCCGGAATTTTCCTTCACCCTCTTGAATTTCAGATACGATTTCTTTGGTATAATCTCGAATATCATGAATAAATTCTTCTTTTTTCAATCGCCCTTCTGCAATTTTAAGAAGCTTCTTTTCCCATTCTGCGGTCAATACCGGTTTTTTCAAGTCTTCCGGAACCAATTCCAAAAGCTGACGTCCTTTAGATGTCACATGAATATCTTTATCCTTTTTCTCCATTAAAAATGTATTAAAAAGTTTGTCAATAATATCTGCGCGAGTTGCTACGGTTCCCAGCCCTCCCTTCTCCATGGCTGTAAGAAGGGTTGCCTCATTATAACAGGAAGGCGGTTTTGTCTGTCCTTCATTCAACTTGATATTTTGAATTGGAAGTTCTGTACCTTCTTTCATTTCCGGAAGTATCTGATGACCAATTTCATCATCAAGTGCATCCTCCGAATGATCATCACCAAACGCATAAACTTCCTGCCATCCCGCCTGCTTCATAAATTTTCCTTTTGCCAAGAATGTCTCTCCACCACACGAACCTTTAAGGCTTGTCTGCTCGTATTCACACGGTGGATAAAGCACGGCAATAAATCGGCGCACAACCAAATCATAAATCTTCCGTTCATCACTTGTCATATGTTCAAGCTGTACATACTGTTCGGTTGGAATAATGGCATGATGATCCGAAACTTTGCTGTCATCCACAAAACTCTTATTCCACTTTAACTGCTGATTGATCAGTTTTCCAGCCGCTTTACGGTAAGGACCGACACTACAGGCTTTCAAACGCTCTTTTAATGTCTCAGCCACATCTTTTCCAATGTACCTGGAATCTGTTCTCGGATAAGTCAGAACTTTATGATTTTCATAAAGACGCTGCATAATATTCAACGTTTCTTTTGCCGAATATCCAAAACGTTTATTGGCATCACGTTGTAATTCTGTCAAATCATAAAGGCCTGGTGCATACGTTTTCTTTGTCGCTTTATCCACATGAGTCACAACAAGCTTCTCATTCTGAATTTCATTCTGAATTTTTTGTATGCGTTCCTTATTAAAACTGCGACTGCTGCCCGACTTTCCATCTGCCCAGGTCCAGTTTACACCACCGGCATTTAATGTTATTCCATAATATTTTTCAGGTTTAAAATCTCTGATTTCTTTTTCTCTTTCAGAAATCAATGCCAACGTCGGCGTCTGAACACGCCCACAGGATAACTGAGCATTATATTTGCAGGTCAAAGCACGCGTGCCATTCATACCTACCAGCCAGTCCGCCTGGGCTCTTGCTTCTGCTGCCGCATAAAGATTTCTGTACTCCCGTCCATCTTTCAAATGTTCAAAGCCTTCACGAATGGCTTTATCTGTGACCGAGGAAATCCAAAGACGTTTGATTGGCTTTTTACTTCCCGCCTTCGCAAGAATCCATCGTGCAACCAGTTCACCTTCACGTCCCGCATCCGTTGCAATAACCACATCCCCTATATCCTTACGATACAAATGATTCTTCACTGTCTGGTATTGCTTTCCTGTCTGTTTAATAACAACCAACTTGAATTTTTCCGGCATCATCGGCAAATCCTGCATACTCCACGATTTATATTTCGCATCATAGGCTTCTGGATCCGCCAAAGTTACAAGATGCCCCAAAGCCCAGGTCACCACATATTTTTCGCCTTCCAAAGCCCCCTGATTATTCTTTCCGCACTTTAAAACCCGGGCAATGTCTCTTCCCACCGATGGTTTTTCTGCAATAACTAATGTTTTCATTCAAATCTCCTTATCTCCAAACTCTTTAAATTCACAGAAACAAAAGGGAAATCTTCATAAAAGCAGAAGATTTCCCTTTATTATTTTAAATTAGGAATTACCACACGTTTATTATATCATATCCTCCTATAAAATCGTATACCAATAACCGAAATTACTCGGATTTTCAACGCCTTCCTGTATTGGCTTGAACGAACGAAAACCAAACATATTCGCCATAAAAGCGTCTCTGGAATGCTGCGTTCCCGGAACTCCAAGGATATAAACCTCCGACCCTTGCGACTCTGATTTCATTCTTGCTAAAATCAAATGTCGATAACTATAATAACTGTGCAATAAAAAACTATTGCTTCCATAAGACCAACAATCCAGCGGCATTCTTCCAATATCCTGAGGCTCTAAACGCACACAAACCTCTATATCATCATCTTCAAATGGATACATACCCGGACATTGTTCAATTATCTTTGCAAAACTGCTTCTTCTTGGATCCATCTCTTTCTGCTTCACAGAAACATCCGAATCATTTTCTTCCTCACGCATAATTATTTCCGATGCATTATCTGTTTCGATCACTTCCGTTTCCATGACATCCAACGTTTCCTCGTCTTTCCATTCCGTTACAAACCGATGCAGGTCCAAATCTCCCTGATCCCATCTTGTCCCATAAAATTTATTACCTTCGCCCTGAATAATCATTCCAGACATTTGATCCAACGCATAACCAGACCCGGCAATATTTTCTGTTTCTGTTTGAAAATTCCAGTCACTTCCGTGATTTCGTATCTGTACTTCACCAATGAAAATCCCTCGAAGTTCCTGCCCCATTCGAATAAACAAATATACTTTGCATCCACCTGCAACAGAATAAACATTTTTAAGCGATAAATTTAAACGACATTGACCATTCCTGCTCTCCACTTTAACAAATCCGGCATTCAGGCTTTTCACATTATTTTCATAAAGATAAATATACGAAACAAACCGACGATAGTCCGACATAAAAAATCCCCCTTTTTGACTATCCTATGCGTCAAATCAGGGGATTATATCTCTTTATTATTTATCTATGAATCTTCGTATACATAATGTTAGCAAGTGCTGCAAACTGTTCCAGCGTCAATGCCTCACCACGAATTGTTTCAGGCAATCCTGCTTCTACAATGGATTCCACAATTTCATCTTTAGATAATGGAAATAGTCCGGAATTCTTCAGTCCATTCTGAAGTGTTTTTCTTCGCTGATTAAAGGATGCGCGGATGATATTAAACATCAGACCTTCGTCCTCAACATGGACAATCGGTTCTTCGTGACGTGTCAGACGAATCACTGCCGAGTCCACATTTGGTCTTGGAATAAAGCAATTGGCCGGTACATTCGCAACCAGATAAGGTTTGGCATAATACTGAACTGCCAGTGAAAGCGCACCATAATCTTTACTTCCCGGTCCAACTTTCATACGATCTGCCACTTCTTTCTGAACCATAACTGTAATATTATCAATCGGCACATGACTTTCAAACAGCCCCATGATGATCGGTGTTGTAATATAATATGGAAGATTGGCAACAACTTTGATCGGTTTCCCATGATTCTTTTCGAGGGCAAGTGCACGAATATCTACTTTAAGAATATCTTCATTAATTACAGTAACATTATCATAAGCAGCTAATGTTTCACCTAAAATCGGAATAAGTTTTTTATCAATCTCAACAGCCGCCACTTCACGGGCCGCTTCGCATAAATACTGGGTCATCGTTCCGATTCCAGGGCCAATCTCAAGAACAAAATCGTCTTGGGTTACCTCTGCCCCGTTAATGATCTTGTTGATCACATGATCGTCAATCAGGAAGTTCTGACCAAACTTCTTCTGGAAATTAAAACCATATTTTTTTATCGTCTCTATGGTTTTCTGTGGATTTGATAATTTTTCCATGAATAACTCCTTATCTTTCTCACTTACACAACTCTTCTGCCAATGCATCAATCTGTGCTCTGCTCTCATTGTCAAGTGCGGACATAATCTTTACAGTTGTATCTGTATATGTAATATTTTTGCTCTTTTCAAGCATGGTGCGCATAACCTTTGCCGCCATCGCTGCCCAGCTTCCATTTTCCATAAGACCCACGGTCTTATTCTGGAAACCGCGCTCTGTCAAATGATGAATAAATGTTTTCATAAATGGAAAGATATCCGCATTATATGTTGTTGTGGCAAGTACAATCTTACCATAGCGAAATGCATCTTCTACAGCTTCAAACATATCACAACGTGCGAGGTCGTTAATAACAACCTTTGGGCAGCCTTTGGCTTTCAATGCGGCTTCCAATTCATACACTGCTTTTTTGGTATTGCCATAAATCGATGTATACGCGATCATAACGCCTTCACTCTCTGTCTGATAACCTGACCAGATATTATAAAGATTCAGATAGTATTCCAGATTTTCCGAAAGCACCGGTCCATGCAACGGACAAATTCTCTGAATATCCAAACCAGCCACCTTTCTAAGAAGGCCTTGCACCTGTGGTCCATACTTCCCAACAATACCGAAATAATAACGTCTTGCTTCACACGCCCAATCTTCTTCCACATCCAATGCTCCAAATTTTCCAAAAGCATCTGCAGAGAAAAAGATTTTTTCTTCACTCTCATAAGTCATCATAACCTCAGGCCAATGAATCATCGGTGCCATAATAAATGTAAGTTCATGTTTTCCTAATGAAAGTTTTGAACCTTCACCTACTACGATTTGATTGTCGCCAAAGTCTGTTTCAAAGAAATTCTTCATCATGGCAAAAGCTTTGGCTGTCGCCACGATTCTTGTTTCTGGATACGCTTTCATAAACTCAAAAACACTCGCAGAATGATCCGGCTCCATATGCTGAACGATGAGGTAATCCGGTGTTCTTCCTTCCAGAACCTCTTCCATGTTTTTCATCCATTCTTCAAAAAAGCCTTCACCAACCGAATCAAATACGGCTATTTTATCATCTAAAATAACATAAGAATTATAGGCCATACCATTCGGAACCGCATACTGTCCCTCAAATAAGTCTATTTTATTATCATTGACACCAATATATTTAACGCTATCCGAAATAACCATTTAAAAACCTCCTAATCAACCCACCATTTTCCTTATGGTGCGTGTATAATGTTCTCTTATGGATTATACCATACGGTACATGTTCTCGCCATTGTTCCAGGTAATTTCTTCAACGGATTCTCTATCCAATTTTTTCAATTCAGCAATGGTATCAACCACATATGGCAAATAAATCGAACTGTTACGCTTTCCGCGGTTTGGCTCCGGTGTCAGATATGGACAATCCGTTTCAAGCACAATTCGATCCATCGGTGCATACTGAACCACTTCTTTTAAAACTCTTGCATTCTTATAGGTAACAACGCCGCCAATACCAAGATAAAAGCCTTTATTCAGGTAATTACGTGCCATTTCAACGGAATAAGAGTAACAATGCACAACGCCACCAATGTCTTCGCATTTTAATCCCTGCATCATATCCCATGTATCTTTTGCTGCTTCACGGGAATGAATAACCACCGGAAGTCCTGTACTTCTGGCAAGCTCCATCTGACGTTCAAACCAGTATTTCTGTCTGTTTCTACGTTCCGGATCCTTTTCCCAATAATAATCCAGACCAATTTCACCTACAGCTACAATTTTACCTTTTTCTTCAACCGATGCCTCAACAGCCCATGCAAGCCACTGGAAACTGCGTTCGTCCAGACAATCCACATCACTCGGATGCACCCCTGCTGCCGCATAAATAAAATCATACTGTTTTGCCAACGCGATGGATCTTCGTGTGGAATCAATATCCGCTCCAATATTCACCACGCGTCCAATACCATTATCTTTTAAACTTTTTAACAATTCATCTCTGTCCGAATTAAATTTTCGGTCATCGTAATGGGCATGTGTATCAAAAATCATACTATCTTCTTCCTTTATTTTTAAATTTTATACTTCAAATTTTTCAAAAAAACGTTTTGTCACATGAGGCATGAAATGATCATCCCGGCGCACAAGCATCAATTGAGATTTCATCATATCATCTTTAATCAAATGAATCTTCAGTTCCGGATGATCGATGGCAAAGCTTTCCGGAACAATGGCAATCCCCATACCTGCCCGTGCCATCTGGACACAGGTCCATGCATTATCTGCAATACATGCCGGTCGAAACTTCAGATGCCTGGCCTCAAATGCCTGTCTGAAAACCGGTTCCCAGCGACGATACAATATCAACGGCCGTCCCGACAGACCTTCCATCCCTTTCTGTTCTGGCAAACATTGAGAAAGTCCAGTCCCGACAAAATACTCCTCGGAAAATTTATGACACACAAGTCCTTCCTCCGGAAATGGTGCACGCACCAGTGCCATGTCAATCTGATTTGTTTTTAAAGCTTCCAGCATCTGATAGGTATTTCCTTCATGAATCTGATACTGAACCTGTGGGTATCGTTTACAAAACTCCTGAAGTTTCATGGCAATCTCACCAATACTGGTCGACGAAACCATCCCCAGTCGTATGGTTCCACCCATCTGATCTCCCAGATAATTCATCTCCATCTTCGTTGAAGATGTCATGTCTAAAATAGCCTTCGCTCTAGTATACATGAGCTTTCCTGCATCCGTCAACGTAATGCTTCGAATACCACGCTCAAACAATACAACCCCCAGTTCACTTTCGAGAGCTTTCATCTGATTACTTAATGGAGGCTGAGATATATGAAGTTTTTTAGCCGCCGACGAAATACTTCCTTCATCGACAATGGCTGTGTAATAATACAGTTGTTTTAAATCCATCGGATCCCCCCATATTTTTTTCATATAGAAATTATACTTTTTTAATATTTTTCATATAGATATATTTATGTTATGATATCAATAGTTTTACAAAAAATCAATCAAAATGCATAACATATAGGAGGCTAATTTACTATGAACGTTTTAATTCATCTCTTTATGGCATTTGCCCGAATCGGTGCATTCACCTTCGGCGGAGGTTACGCAATGCTTCCAATGCTCCAGAAAGAAGTTGTTGAAAAATATCACTGGGCCACTGAAGATGAAATTATGGATTATTATGCCATCGGTCAGTGCACTCCTGGAATCATTGCTGTTAATACAGCCACATTTGTCGGTTATAAAACTGCAGGTATCCCAGGTGCTGTTTTTGCAACCCTTGGAATGATTACACCTTCCATTATTATCATCACAGTCATTGCCGCATGTTTGAAAAATTTTGCGGATCTTCCAGTTGTAAAACATGCTTTTAACGGTATTCGTGCAGCCGTATGTATCCTTATTTTGAATGCCGTAACAAAACTTGCTCAGAAATCACTTGTAGATAAAATCTGTATTGGCATCTGTATCACTGTTTTAATATTATCCTTATTTTCACCTCTGTCACCGGCACTTATTGTCATTCTTGCCGGTTTCGCCGGTGTCTTCTTCAAACGTTCAAAAGTTACAGGAGGTGACAAATAATGGCTGGTATATTACGTTTAATGTTCGAATTCTTTAAAACCGGACTCTTTGCTGTTGGCGGAGGATTGGCAACCCTGCCATTCCTCTATGCCATTGGAGAAGCAACCGGTTGGTATACGGCTCAGGATGTTGCCAACATGATTGCCATCTCTGAATCCACACCAGGACCTATGGGTGTTAACATGGCTACTTATGTCGGCTTCAACACCTTTGGAGTTTTTGGCGGCATTCTTGCCTCCCTTTCTCTCGTTTTTCCTTCTGTTGTGATCATTGTTCTGATTTCAAAGATCTTAAACAAATTTAAGGAGTCCAAACTTGTTCAGGATATTTTTTACGGACTTCGTCCGGCATCCACAGGTCTCATCATTGCCGCTGGTCTTGGTGTTGCTAAAGTTGCACTGCTTCATCTGAACAATTTTATTGATACCAAAAATATTTTTAATCTTTTCAATTATAAAGCTATTATACTGGCAGCAGCTCTTTACTTTATTATGAAGAAAAAAGATTTACATCCAATTTTAGTTGTGGTGATCTCCGCAGCGGTTGGAATCATTTTTAAGTTTTAGCTTCTCACGAAGACTTTGGAAGCATCTAGCCCTCAGCATCCGAAAGTCTTCCGTCCTATACTTCAAAGAGAAAACCCCTTGTTCTCAGAAAGCATTTTTCACAGCTTCCCAAAAACAAGGGGTTTTCTATATAATCAGCAGATTTCAGCACCTGCCGGCATATCTTTTTCTGGTGTCATAAGTGCAAGATTACCCTCTGCATCTTCTGCACAAAGGATCATACCTTCAGACATAATGCCTGCAAGTTTTGCAGGTTTCAGGTTTGTTACGACCATAACCTTCTTGCCAACCATCTCTTCTGGTGTGTAATAATTCTTGATTCCGGATACAATCTGACGTACCTGACTTCCAATCTTCACCTGAGAACAGAGAAGTTTTTTGGATTTCTTCACAGCTTCGCAGGCGATAATTTCACCTACCTGGAACTGAAGTTTTGCAAAATCATCATATGTGATCTCTGGTTTTGCTTCGATATCAATTCCGTTAGCCATCATTTCAGCCTTTGCAGCTTCAGCAGCTTTTGCAGCTTTATCTGCTTCAAGTTTTTCCATGAATTCTTTCATATCTAAACGTGCAAAAAGGATCTCTGGTTTTTCGATAACCTTTGTGCCTTCTTCCATACGTCCGAATGTATCAAGTTCAAGATATTCTCTTTCCTGTGTTCCAATCTGATCTAAGATCTTCTTAGATGTTGTTGGAAGGAAAGATTCAAGACATACCGCACCGATACGAATACCTTCGAAAAGGTTGTAAAGAACTGTTGCAAGACGATCGTTATTGGCTGGATCTTTTGCAAGGTTCCAAGGTTCTGTTTCATCAATATATTTGTTGCAGCGACGGAACAATGTAAAGATTTCGGAAATCGCATCTGCCACACGAAGTTTGTCCATCTTTGCAGCAACTCTTCCCGGTGTTTCAAGTGCCACACGTTTAAGGTCCGCATCCACTTCGCCTTCTACGCCTGGGTTTGTAATCACACCGTCAAAGTATTTATTTGTCATGGAAATTGTACGGTTTACAAGATTTCCAAGGATATTTGCAAGGTCAGAGTTCATACGTTCAACCATAAGTTCCCAAGTGATAGAACCATCGTTGTCGAATGGCATTTCGTGAAGAACGAAATAACGTACGGCATCTACACCAAAGTAATCCACAAGATCATCTGCATAGATCACATTACCTTTGGATTTACTCATCTTGCCTTCCCCAACAAGGAGCCATGGATGACCAAATACCTGTTTTGGTAATGGAATATCTAAAGCCATGAGCATGATTGGCCAGTAGATTGTATGGAAACGAATGATATCTTTACCGATCAGATGTAAATCTGCAGGCCAGTATTTTTCAACCATAGGATCATTATTACCATCAAGATCAAATCCAAGACCTGTGATATAGTTGCTGAGCGCATCAATCCATACATAGACAACGTGTTTTGGATCAAACGGCACCTGAACACCCCATGTGAAAGATGTTCTTGATACACAAAGATCCTGAAGACCCGGAAGTAAGAAGTTGTTCATAATCTCGTTCTTACGGGATTCTGGCTGAATAAATTCTGGATGTGTATTGATATGCTCGATCAATCGATCTGCGTATTTGCTCATATTGAAGAAATAAGCTTCTTCTTTTGCATCAATAACTTCACGGCCACAGTCTGGGCATTTACCATCCACAAGCTGACTTTCTGTAAAGAAAGATTCGCATGGTGTACAGTATTTACCTTCGTAATGACCTTTGTAAATGTCACCTTTTTCATAAAGTTTTTTGAAGATCTTCTGAACCTGAAGTTCATGATCTTCATCTGTTGTACGAATAAAACGGTCATAGGATGTGTCCATCAAATCCCAGATGCGTTTGATTTCGCCTGCAACATCATCAACAAACTGTTTTGGTGTTACACCGGCTTCACTGGCTTTGATTTCGACTTTCTGACCATGTTCGTCTGTACCTGTCTGGAAACGTACATCATAGCCCTGTGCTCGTTTAAAACGCGCAATACTGTCTGCAAGAACAATTTCATATGTGTTGCCAATATGTGGTTTTCCAGAAGTATATGCAATGGCTGTTGTTATATAATAAGGTTTCTTTGCCATATTTCTTCCTCCCCTATAATCATCATAAATTAATTTCTTATTATAATATATCCCCCATTTAAAGACAAGGAATTTTTACGTTTTACTACATAGCATGCCCATTTTTCTGGTATACTAACACCATAAATACACTTCGTGTTCAACACCCGATGTCGATGTTTTTATAGATCAACTCAAGGAGGATCATCATGTGTAAAAACAAAACTTTTAAAAGATTTATTTTATCCTGCGTATGCTTTTCGCTTTCCATCTGCGGATGTCAGGCCAGCCCATCCTCTGCCCAGATCGAAGACATGTCTGCTAAAACTGTCAATACATCCTTTGATGCTCTGACACGAGAAATATTTATCAACTATGCCGGTCACGACACCCTGTCTCTGAACTATACCTTAAAGGATCCTTCCTCTTACGGAATTGAATCAGATGAAGTAACCTGGGGTGATGTTCCAATCACCCCAGAAGATTATGAAACATATAAAACAGATACCAAAGAATATCTCTCCCGTTTGAATACTCTATCCAAACTTAACGGTGAACGTGCTTTAACTTACGATGTCTTAAAATATTATCTGGAATTAGAACTGGATGGCTATGATTTCGTTTATTTCACTACGAATTTTGCACCGATACTTGGCATTCAGTCTCAGCTTCCGATTACTTTGGCCGAATACCATTTTGATGATATTCAGGATGTAGACAACTATCTCCAACTTCTTGAAACAGTTGATGATTATATCCGTGATCTTCTCGAATTTGAAGATATCAAAGCGGAAAAAGGCTTTGGTATGTGCCGTTCTGCTCTTGAAGCTTCGATCAAAGATTGTCAGACTTTTTGCGAATCCATTGATTCAAATATGTTGATCGAGGTTTTTCCATCCCGTTTGGAACACCTTGAACTTTCTGAAAACGAAAAAAATATTTATATTCAAACCAACCGGATCGCTGTTTTTGATCATGTACTCCCTGCCTATGAAGAAATCATTGCTTCATTATCTGCTCAGCTGAATACAGCACCGGAAGATGGTTCTCTCGCTGCTTACGAAAATGGTCAGGCTTATTATAAATATATGCTGAAATCTTCTGTGGGTACAGACAAAACACCGGAAGAACTCATTTCACTTACGGAAGAAAACCTGTATTCGTCAATTATGGGACTTTCTCTTATTATGATGAATAATCCTTCCATACATGATGAAGTACTTTCTGCTCAGTATGCTTTGGAAGACCCAACAGAAATTCTTGAACATTTTAAATCCACATTAACTGCGGAACAATTTCCAGAAGCACCCGATGCCAAATATACCTTAAAAAATGTGCATCCATCCATGACTGACAGTTTAAGTCCTGCTATGTACTTTATTCCTCGTGTGGACGACATCAGCAATAACCAGATTTACTTAAATCTTGGCGGAAATAATTCAGGCAATGAACTTATGCCAACCATGGCCCACGAGGGTTATCCCGGACATATGTATCAAATGACTTACTATTACAACACCAATCCAGATCCAATCCGTACCGTATATGAATGTGACGGCTATGCAGAAGGATGGGCTTCTTATGTCGAATCCCTGGCTTATGATTACTGTGGTTTTTCCGAAGATATAGCTGATTTTTATCGTATTTCAAATCTGACCATGGCATTAAATCTCTATTGTCGTCTGGATCTTGGTATTCATTATGAAAACTGGAGTCTCGAAGAAACCGCAGAATTTATCACCATGTATCTGGCATTAGATGAAGCAACCATTCAAGAGGTTTACGAAGCCATTCTTTATAATCCAACCAACTATTTAATCTACGGCATTGGTATGGAAGAAATCTTCGAACTCCGCGAAAATATGGAAAAAAATCTCGGTCAGGATTTTGACATAAAAGATTTTCATAAACAACTTCTGGATATTGGTCCGGCGCCATTTTCTATCATCGAAAAATACATGCCGGATGCCGCAGAGCCTGTTGAGGAAAGTACCGAAAATGCAGCCTAATGCGTTAAATATGCATACTATATTACCACTTTCCCCATCCTTTCTTGACATTCGTCCGTTTATTGTTTATTATTTTAATTAACTAAAGTGAATTTCTAAAGGAGGATTGTGTTATGTCAACAAAAGCCTATTATAACATTAGTGAAATTGGTGCAGGAAAACCAGGCTTTTCCACAACCCGTTCCATTATTGAAGCTGCATTTTACGGAAATAATGTAGTAAAAGTAAATACATTAAAAGAAGCATATGAACTTGCTAAAAATTCACCAGGAACTATCGTAACAGACATGCCGGTATACCGTGGTGAAGAATTTGGTCTTGAAAAAGATGCGAAAGTTTTGCTCTTTAATGATGGTGCTATTACAGGTCGTTATGCAGTTGCTCGCCGTATCGCCGGTGAACCGGGTGTAAATTGTGCAGAACTTGATAAAGTGGCTATGGACGCTATTTATGAGTCCCGTTGGAAAACGATGTATCATGCCGAAGTTTTTGCAGGTCTTGATCCGGAGTTCATGGTAAAATGCCATCTTTTAATTCCAGAAGGCGAAGAAAATATTCTCTATTCCTGGATGCTCAACTTCCAGTACATGTCCGATGAATATGTAAAGATGTACAAAGCGTCCAAACCTGTTGGCGACGGAAAAGAAGCTGACATTTACATTTTCTCCGATCCTCAGTGGAATGGTTCCGACCGTCCGGGCGTGGATTTAAGCTGCTTAAGTGATCCTGCAAAGAAAACACTTTGCTACTTCAATACAGAAACAAACTGTGCTTGTATCCTTGGTATGCGCTATTTTGGCGAACACAAAAAAGGCACATTAACCATGGTTTGGGCAGTTGCCAACCGTAACGGTTATGCATCCTGCCACGGCGGTCAGAAAGAATATACATTGGCTGACGGTTCCAAATTCGTTGCGTCCGTTTATGGTTTATCCGGTTCCGGTAAATCCACTCTGACTCATGCAAAACACAATGGCAAATACGAAATTAAAGTACTTCATGACGATGCATTTATCATCAATACAGATACCTGTGCATCCATCGCCATTGAACCAACATATTTTGATAAAACTGCAGACTATCCAACAGGCTGTGACGATAACAAATATCTCCTCACATCCATGAATAACTCTGCAACCATGGATGAAGATGGAAAGATCCAGCTTGTTACAGAAGATATCCGTAACGGTAACGGTCGTGCCATCAAATCTAAACTCTGGTCTCCAAACCGTGTGGATCGTATCGACTCTCCAGTAAATGCGATCTTCTGGATCATGAAAGACCCAACCATTCCACCGGTTGTTAAATTAAAAGGTGCCTCCCTTGCTTCTGTTATGGGTGCAACGCTTGCAACCAAACGTTCTTCCGCAGAACGTCTTGCTCCTGGTGTTGATCCAAACAAGCTTGTTGTTGTTCCTTATGCAAATCCGTTCCGTACCTATCCACTTTCTCACGACTACGATAAATTCAAAAAACTCGTAGAAGAAAAAAATGTTGATTGTTACATCATCAACACAGGCGACTTCATGGGCAAAAAAGTTCAGCCAAAAGATACTCTTGGTATTCTCGAAGCCATCGTAGAAAAGAAAGCTGATTTCAAACCTTGGGGTCCATTCTCCGATATCGAAATCATGGATTGGGAAGGCTTCATTCCGGATATGAAAGATGCAGACTATGTTGCTCAGCTTAAAGCTCGTATGCAGGACCGTGTCGATGAAATCGAAGAATTCTCTACATTGAAAGATGGTTATGATAAACTTCCGGATGATGCTTTGGAAGCAATTAAGAAAGTAGTAAGTGAATTAAAATAATCTCTTTATAAAAACGCGTCATGTGTGGAATTTTTCTGCGACATTGATTAAAAGCGTAAGATGCAAACTCGTTCAAACTCGAACATGCATCTTACGCTTTAATTATTCTCGAAAAATTTTCCACACATTTCCTATGTTTTAATTAAAGAGATTATTTTAATTTTGAGGTGAAGGACAGGTGTTTCTTGATCCACTGTCCAATTGTATCTAGTGTTATCAGAAAAATCATTATTATACTACTGCTGTAGACAGGAAGTATGAGATTTGCTTTTTGAATCGGTGACACTATACCTCCAACAATGCCTATTCCAAAGGAAACCAATATCAACAATCCAATGATCTTCCATTTATTTTTCACAGATATCGTTTTCTTTGCAACCAGATCTAATGCTAAAAGAATGAAGCCGCCTATCCAAAGAATCTGTTGGGCCAAACTTTCAAAATTATAAGCGATATCCAGATAATAAAACCTCAAATCAATAGCTTCTTTCATCTCCATCGAATTTATCACAACAGTATGAACATCTGCTGCTGGCAAATAGGCTCTGTCTGCCAAGATCATCAGTGCAACTTCTAATATGCGAAATAGAATCCATCCCGCTACAACTATTGCAAAAATCACCTGCATTCTTTTCAACTCTTTATTTACTATTTCTTCACATTCTTCTTTCCTTTTTCCATATAAAATATCATCCAGAGTAACCTCATAGATTTCCGCAAATTTCATCAATAAATCAACACTTGGCTGAGTTCTCCCAGACTCATAACTGGAAATTGCCTGTCTTGTCAAACCAATTTTCTGAGCAACATCTTCCTGTGTCAAGTTTCGTAACAAACGAAGCTGCTTTATATTTTTATGGATATCTGTCATGAACTCACCTGCCTTCGAATTACCGCTTTCTTGTCTTTAGAATAACAGATTAGGATATTTCATAGCAAGCAACAATTTGTTGCATGCCTATCCTCAACGCTCTATTTGACTTTTAATGTAAAAAAGATGCGTTTTCACGCATCTTTTTCAAAACTTATTTTTAATTTTAAGTTCATACCTTTCGCTAAACGCTCCAATATTTCAATTGAAGGATTCGCTTTTCCACGTTCAATATTACTGATATCTGCCTGATATATTCCTGTAATTTCTGCCAACTGCTTCTGGGTGATTTTCTGAATTCCTCTTGCCTCTGTCAAACTTGAACCCACAAGATTCTTGATATCCATTTCATGAATGTTTCCTGTTACGACTCCATTTTCCCAAATTTCTTCTGCATCCAGATCAAGCTCATCATTCCATGAGATACCATAACCGCCAACATCAACTCGAACTTTCTCAAACAATCCTTCTTTTTTTTCAAAAGCCTTAAATTGAGGAAAAACCTGATACAACGGATGCATATCATATTCCTTCTCTACACCATTTTGAAAAACAACATATAATATATAATTATCTTTTGGTATAACTGATTTTATTCTATGCATCTGCTGCATCCTCCTTATTATTCTAATGGCTCAAGAGTTTCAAATGTTTGTGTATTCCACATTTCTATAAGTTTATCCTTGTAATACAGCACAAAATCCTTAACCATCTGTTGTCCCCGAATTGGAATATCCCCTTCAAACATCTCTCCATCATACAAAGAAAACAAACCACTATACTCTCCATAAATTGCATGAACGTGCGGTGGATTATGTTCTTTTTGTCTTAAGTACATCTTAATCACAATTCCATAAAAACGTGATATTACTGGCATATATGCACCCCTTTATCTATATAAAATATATAGGATATTTCCTATGTTGTCAACATTATAAATCTTATTTCACTGCGATACAATCATCAAATATCGCAAGATTTGACAATAAAAGACTTGCATATTTCTTTCGAAATAACGTATGTTTCTCCAGGGAAACGCGGATTATTCACAGCATAACAATTTCTGAAATATTATCCACAAGCACTTCGGTTCCATCTTCAAAAATCAACAGCTGATGATAGACATCTATCTTCTTCACGCCCCCTTCCACTGTCACATATTTCCCGCCATCTTTACGACTGTCTTTAACAAAATAAGTGACTTCCACTTCCGGATGCTGATCCAGCAACTCATAAACCATGGCTAATTTTTCGTTTAACAACTGGATCTCATTTTCATCAAGTTCAATCTTTTTATCCACCAATCGTTCTGTTTCCTGAATAGCAGCCTTATGTCCGGTCAATGCTGCAAACGCTGAAAACTGTGCCGCCCGGTCGTGAATGGACATCTGCGGATGTTTTTTTGAAACAGGATGCGGTAATTCAATGATATCGTCGTATTTATTTGTGTACTTCATCTATATTCCCTCTCATTCCTATGCACGATGGCCGCCAATCTGATTATTGCGATCCTGCATAGTTGCACCTTCTTCCAGGTTCATCCCTTTTAAAATGGCATTCTTGCCAAACTTCTTCTTAATAGAAATCATCGCCTGCTGCATTCGCTTTTCTTTTTCCATCGCTTCCTTCTCTTCAGCGCGTCTTTTTTCTTCCATCGCATAATCTGTAAACAGGTCCAATTGTTCATACGTTGATTTTTCCACAACACTGTTTTCATCAATCACACGATTCACGGAAATAGTCACACGCCGCACAAGAAGTTTCGGATTAATGATCCGGTCATAAAGTTCCATAACTGCATCACACAATAATCGCGATGATGATGTCTTTTTTTTAAGATTTTGCGTACCATGGGCATGTTTTGGTTTTTTTCGTCCAAAGGCATCCGCTACGACTTCTCCCTTGTAACTTGCACGAAGCTCCGGGTTCGATATATTTTCAATGTCATATCCCACCGTAAGTACAATCTGATCCGTCACAAGCCGTTTGTCTACCAAATCCAAAGCCAACGCATCCATCATTTCATGGACAATAAGTCGAGCCATCTGTGCCGTATAAGGCTGATGAAGCACCTGACCCGAACCAATACTGTTCGTCAAAGGTTTATAAGCCTTAATGTCCGCAATAGTACAAGGTTCCCATCCCCAGGCATGATCGATCAAAAGTTCCGCATTGATTCCAAATAATTTATACAACAATTCTTCATTATAATAATCTTCCGGTTTTCCAACCGAACAGCGAGCAACGTCCCCCATGGTATACAGACCGTTACTCTCCAATTTTCCGGCATAGCCTTTACCCACACGCCAAAAGTCCGTTAGCGGTCTATGGTCCCACAAAAGTCTTCGATACGTTCGTTCATCCAACTCTGCAATTCGAACCCCATCTTCATCAGGAGCAATATGCTTCGCTACGATATCCATGGCCACCTTGCACAGATACAGATTGGTTCCAATACCCGCTGTGGCAGTGATCCCTGTTGTATCCAAAACATCTTTAATGATCTTACGTGCCAGATCATGGGGTGAAAGTTTATAAATTCCCAGATACGTCGTCACATCCATAAATACCTCATCAATGGAATAGACATGAATATCTTCGGGTGCAATATATTTTAAATAAATATCATAAATCTTCGTACTGTATTCCAGATAATAGGCCATACGCGGTGGTGCCGCGATATAATCCAGTTCTAGCTCCGGATGTTTCTCGAGTTTCACTGCATTCGTCGATTTTCCCGAAAAATCCTGACCGCCATTAGCATAACGACGTTTTCGATTCACTTCACGAACCTTCTGAACCACCTCAAATAAGCGCGCACGCCCAGATATTCCATAGGCTTTCAGCGCCGGTGTCACTGCCAGACAAATCGTCTTCTCCGTTCGACTGGCATCCGCCACAACCAGATTCGTTGTGAGAGGGTCCAAACCTCTCTCCCGACATTCCACGGAGGCATAAAAAGACTTAAGATCAATAGCAATATAAATATGTTCTGACATCTTATAACCTCCTTTAACATTTAAATCCTTCACATACTTTGTTTATATTATATCACAGCGAACAAATGTTTGCATATTTTTTCTCAAAAAAAGTGCATTCCAAAATCTTACATTTGACTTCGAAACACACTTTTGATCTATTCTTATTCATCGCTTATACAGTTTTTAAATGTTCCTGTAGATTCTTAATGGCTTGCATAAGTATCAGACATTGCTCATCACTCAAACCTTCTCGCATGGCCTTAATCATCTCCAGATGAAACTCCCTGTGACGTTCATACGCTTTCTTTCCCTTTTCTGCAAGAGAAATCAAAACCACTCTGCGATCCTCTTCACTTCGAGTACGAATGACATATCCCTTCTTTACGAGATTATTCATGGCGATGGTCAGCGTTCCCACCGTAACCCCAACAAGCTTCGCGATTGAAGACATATTTTTCGGTTCATCATCCCCAATCGCATCAATAATATGCATATCGTTCATGGAAATTTCTTTAAATTCCTCTCGAATCAAAGAGTTTTCTTCTATTTTTAATGCATGATTAAACACGTGTACCAATACTTCATTCAACTGATTATATGAATCCATAATCCCCTCTACTTTTCTTCAAATAATGGTGTTGAAAAATATCGTTCGGCTGTATCCGGGAGTACGGTGACCACCGTTTTCCCCTTGCCCAGTTTTTTCGCCAGTTTCAATGCAGCAGCCACATTTGTTCCACTGGAAATACCGCACATGAGTCCCTCCAAACGCGCCAGATCTTTCGCAGTCTGAATAGCTTCCTCATCTGTCACCACATAAACATCATCATAAATTTTCTGATTTAAAATCGGAGGAATAACTCCGTCACCAATTCCCATCTGCAAATGTGTTCCAACAGTGCCTCCTGCGAGAATGGCTGCATTTTCCGGTTCAACCGCCCAAATCTCCATATCCGGATTCTGAGCTTTTAACACTTCACCAATACCTGTAATGGTTCCGCCTGTTCCAATACCTGAACAGAATCCATGAATCGGTCCAGCCACCTGTTCCAGAATCTCAAGTCCCGTATGATGTCTGTGAACCATCGGATTTGCTTCATTTTCAAACTGCTGTGGAACAAATACCCGTTCATCTTCTTCGGCCATTTTCAATGCCTGACGAAGGCACTCATCAATACATTCCCCAATATTTCCCGCATCATGGATCAATCGCACTTCTGCGCCATAATGCTGTACCAGTTTTCTTCGTTCTTCACTTACAGAATCCGGCATAAAAATTACTGTCTGATATCCCTGAACCGCGCCGATCAAAGCCAGTCCGATTCCCTGATTGCCACTGGTTGGCTCTACAATGATCGTATCTTCCTTAATAAGACCTTTTCGTTTTGCGTCTTCAATCATATTAAATGCTGTTCGTGTTTTAATCGAACCACCCACATTCAACCCTTCAAATTTCACCAGTACCTGTGCACTGTTTTCCGGAACCATGCGATTCAAACGAATCATAGGTGTATGTCCCATTGCTTCTAAAATATTATTATAAATCATCTGTTTTTCTCCTCACTCTAACTTCTTTTCACAATCTATTCCCATCTGTTCAAGATGTTTCCAAAATTCATCTGCTGTTCGACGAACAAATCTATCCAATGATTCCAGATCAAAAACCGCCATACTTTTCTCATCGCCCATATGGCCGGTTTCACAAATGTGATTCAGCTCTTCAATGACACGTCTTAAATCTTCTGCACACACCTCATCCATATTCACATTTTCAAGTCCGGAAAACTCCGGCGGCTCAAGATGATAGCGTTCCACAATCCAATGATTGCTTCGAGTATAATCCCCATAATAGTTCTCCACTGTAAAAAACTTTTCAAAAGGAATACGCTTTCCGCTCTGTTTCAATTCAACTTCATAAATTCGTTCCTTACGAGGTTCCGGATGTCCGCCTTTATCTTTAAATTCCAAAATTGTCGGCCAGTAATCATCCACATAACGTTCATCCAGAAATAAATGTGCATAATATCCCAACACGATTGGTTCATTTAATCGATGTCCATATTTTTGCAAAAAACACGAAAGTTTCGGTGCCCGTGCAATATTTTCCAAACACGTTTCATCCCAAAAATGAGAAATACATTTTTCAATTCCCAGTCGTGTATCCGGAAGAAGATTACCCATGAGAAATTCATATCTCCATTTCGAATCCGGCTTATTTTTCATAAAATTCATAATCATAGTCGCTTCCGCAAGATGAATGATAAATCCAGGCATAACGCTCCCTCCTTCATTGAAACTTACTGTTTATCATAACATACTTTAACAAATTTTGATATACAAAGTATCATATTTTCATAAGCAGGAAATGCCCTTATTCATGAATCATTCAAAAGTTTTATTTTCTTTAAACGCGCAAAAACGCGCAGAATTCCATCTATATAATCTTATTTTTCAGAAAACTCCATATATATTCTCTTCATTCCAAACTTTTTTATCAACTATTCAAATTGGTCCAACCAATTTGTTGAAATTAGATAAATTTTTCGTTAAATAATTAACTTTTATAGACAACTTGAACAACTCATCATATAATAGACTCAGAAATAAGGGTTTCTAGGTTATATTATTATGTACACGATTTAAAGGAGGACACTATGAAAACTATCTTATTGCCTTTTGGCCAGAAAAAACTTGAATTAAATCTTCCGGAAGAAAGAATTGCCGGAATTCTTGAATCTCATGCACATGAGTTTAAAGCAGTAAAATCCGAATCCGAACTCGTTCGAGAAGCACTTGAAAATCCTATCGATTCTCCAAGATTAAAAGAATTAGTTGTTGGTAAAAATAATGTCGTATTAATTGCAAGTGACCATACACGTCCGGTACCAAGTAAAGTTATCCTTCCAGAAATAATGAAAGAAATCGAAGCCGGCAACCCGGATGCAACTTTAACTGTTCTTATTGCAACAGGTTTCCACCGTCTTACAACAGAACAGGAAATGATTGATAAGTTTGGCGAAGAAATGTATCATCATCCAAAGATTAAATATGTAATTCATGACAGTGGCAAGGAAGAAGATCTCGTTCAGATTGGTATCCTTCCATCCGGCGGAAAATGTATCGTTAATAAAGTAGCCGTTGAAGCAGATTTATTAATTTCCGAAGGTTTCATTGAGCCACACTTCTTCGCTGGTTTCTCCGGCGGACGTAAGAGTGTTCTTCCTGGTATTTCCAGCCGTACAACTGTACTTGCAAACCACTGCTCTAAATTTATTGCAAATCCACACTCTCGTGCAGGTTCTCTTGACAGCAACCTTATGCACCAGGATATGCTTTGGGCAGCACAGACAGCAAAACTTGAATTTATCTGTAATGTTCTTCTTGATGCAGACAAAAAAGTTATCGCAGCTTACGCAGGCCACTTAAACAATGCGCATAGAAAAGGATGTGCATTCATGAATGAACTTGCAGGCGTTAAAGCGGTTCCATCCGACATCGCGATCACAACAAACGGCGGATACCCATTAGACCAGAATATTTATCAGTCTGTAAAAGGTATGACAGCAGCAGAAGCTACATGTAACCCAGGCGGTGTTATCATCATCGCATCAAGCTGCAATGATGGTCACGGCGGCGAAGCTTTCTACCGTACATTCGCAGACGAACCAGATAATGAAAAGATCATGGCTCAGTTCCTTGCAACCCCTCAGGAAGAAACTATTCCTGATCAGTGGGAATCCCAGATTCTTTGCCGTATACTCCTTAAACACAAACTCATCATGGTTTCAGATGCTCCAGAACAGATGATTCGTGATATGCATATGGATTATGCCCACAATCTTGACGAAGCAATTGCTATGGCAGATGCTTATCTTGCAGAACAGGGCAAAACAGATTCTAAGATTACAGTTATCCCAGATGGTATCGCTGTTATTGTTAATCCAGCGGATTAATCTGAATAAAATCAATATTTTATAATAAAAGTAAGGCTCCAGGAGAAATCCTGGAGCCCTCTTTTTATACATAAATGTATAAAAAGAGGGCTCCGCTGTAGATGCACACTCGCTTAAGTGTTCCATTTTTCTCTCTATGGTCTGTCTTCAAATTCAATATAATCCCTTTCACCCATAATACTCATATATGCCGGACGAATAATCTTATCTACATTAACCAATTCTTCGATTCGATGCGCACTCCATCCAACAATACGAGCCATAGCAAAAATTGGTGTATAAAGTTCCAATGGAATGTCCAACATACTATAAACAAAGCCGCTATAAAAGTCGACATTGGCACTAACACCTTTATAAATCTTACGTTTATCTGCAATAACTTCCGGTGCCAGACGTTCCACCGCCGAATAAATCTTAAAGTCATCCTCACGCCCTTTAGCTCTGGCCAGACGTTCTACGAATCTTTTAAAAATCTGAGCTCTTGGATCGGATAAAGAATACACTGCATGTCCCATCCCATAGATCAGCCCTTTCTGATCAAATACCTGCTTATCCAAAAGCTTTCCAAGGTATTCGCGAATTGCGTCTTCATCATCATAATCGTTAATATGAGCCTTCAGATCATTCATCATCTCTACGACTTTAATATTGGCACCGCCATGTTTTGGTCCCTTTAAAGAAGATAGTGCCGCTGCAATCACCGAATAGGTATCTGAACCCGCAGAGGAAACAACACGTGTCGTAAATGTTGAGTTATTACCGCCGCCATGTTCCATATGCAGCACAAGGGCAATATCCAAAACACTGGCTTCGAGTTCTGTGTATTGTTTATCCGGACGAAGCATGAGAAGAATATTCTCGGCTGTTGATAAATTCTCATTCGGACGATGAATATATAAACTGTCGCCACATTCATAATGATTGTATGCGTGATAGCCATATACCGCCATCATCGGCAACACACTAATAAGCTGAATGCACTGGCGCAACACATTACTAATTGAATTATCTGCCATATAATCATCATACGATGCCAAAGACAAAACACTTTTCGTCATGGAATTCATAATATCCTTTGATGGTGCTTTCATAATGATATCTCGAGTAAAATTCTTTGGCAAAGTACGGCTTGTACTCAAAACCTGCTTAAATTCCTTAATCTCTTTCTTATTTGGAAGCTTTCCAAACAATAACAAATACGTAATCTCTTCATAGCCCAGGCACTTCCCTGAAAATCCATGAACCAAATCGTAAATATTATAACCTCGATACCATAACTGACCATCACATGGTGTCTTCACACCATCAATATATTCAAATGCAATAATCTTCGAAATATGTGTCAGCCCGGAAAGAACTCCATTCCCATTAATATCTCGCAATCCTTTTTTAACACCATACTTCTCATAATAACTTTCAGGTACAGTATCCATATTTTCACAAACTTTTCCGTAAATTTCTGTATATTGCGCAAGACTTGTTCTCTCTTTTAAATCCACTGCCAGCACCTCCGAAAATTTTTATTTTGTTCCACGGCATCCATTGCATGTACTGCAATCCCCACAACCGGCACCCATAACAATATTATCTGTCAGATAATCCACCTGAATCTCATAATCCTTTAAAGATAACACAAATTTCTGTTCATCGCTGTCGGTCACGCGCAATTCATCTTCATAAAACTGAATTCGAATCGGAACCAAGACATTGGCGCCTGTGCCTCTTGGATCCGGACGCCACTGTGCCCCAAATCGGTACATCTCACCCGTTTTGTTTCTGCAGATCAGACCCGTTCCAATCGTACGAAGTGCTTTAATCCGTCCATTCTCTGTAAGTTCCAATGTTGGTTTATGTTCTTCATCTTTTAGAGGTGTATTATCATATGCAATATATAATCCTGTTTTATGGGATACAAATACAGGTTCTTCCGGTTCTGCTGCCTTTACTTTTCCATTATCATAATATTCAATCTTTCTCGCCATAATTTCTCCATAAGGAGTATTAATTTTCTGAATGTTATCCATCGTTTTAACCACCTTTCCATAATTTGTAAAATAATATTATACCTTAATTTGATTCATTTAACAATTTTTTATCCGGTAAAAATTTTCAATTTTATTGCAAAACATTGATAACTCCTGTATTGACACTCTATTCTCCCATACGATATAATTTAAATTTAGTGACTATATATTGAGATTTAAAAATGTGGAGGTATTCCCTTGGCTGATTTTAAACAGGAAATAAATAAACGTAGAACCTTTGCCATCATTTCCCATCCGGATGCTGGTAAAACAACATTAACTGAAAAATTTCTTCTTTACGGCGGTGCCATCAATCTTGCCGGATCCGTAAAAGGAAAAAAAACCGCAAAACATGCCGTTTCCGACTGGATGGAAATTGAAAAACAGAGAGGTATTTCCGTTACTTCTTCTGTATTACAGTTTGAATATGACGGATATTGCATCAACATTCTTGATACACCTGGGCATCAGGACTTCTCCGAAGATACTTATCGTACACTGATGGCTGCCGATTCTGCCGTAATGGTTATCGATGCTTCTAAAGGTGTTGAAGCACAGACAAAGAAATTATTTAAAGTTTGTCTTCTTCGAGACATTCCAATCTTTACATTTATCAATAAAATGGACCGTGATGCCAACGATCCATTCGAACTCATGGATGAGATTGAATCCGTTCTCGGAATCAACACATGCCCTATGAACTGGCCAATCGGTTCCGGTAAAGAATTCCGTGGTGTTTATGACCGTCGTGCCCAGCACGTAACCACATTTACGGCCAATAACGGCCAGCGTGAAGTAGCTTCTGAAAACCTTGCCATTGACTCCCCGGAACTTCTCGGCATGGTTGGTGATGAACTTTTCGAAAAACTTCAGGAAGATATCGAACTTCTTGACGGTGCCGGTGCAGAATTTGATATCGAAAAAGTGAGCCACGGTAAACAGACACCTGTTTTCTTCGGTTCCGCCTTAACAAACTTTGGTATTGAGATTTTCTTAAATTACTTCCTTGAAATGACAAGTCATCCACTGCCACGTAAATGCGACGAAGGTATTGTTGATCCTTTCAATAAAGATTTCTCTGCTTTCGTCTTCAAGATTCAGGCAAACATGAATAAAGCACATCGTGACCGTATTGCTTTCATGCGTATCTGTTCCGGTAAATTCGAAGCCGGTATGGAAGTATTCCATGTACAGGGCAAGAAAAAATTAAAACTTTCCCAGCCTCAGCAGTTAATGGCTCAGGAACGTAAGATTCTTGATGAAGCTTATGCCGGTGATATCATCGGTGTATTCGATCCGGGTATCTTCTCCATCGGCGATACCATTTCCGTTCCAGGAAAAGTTTTTGCCTACGAAGGTATCCCTACATTCGCTCCGGAACATTTCTGCAAAGTTCGCCAGGTGGATACGATGAAACGTAAACAGTTCATTAAAGGTGTTACCCAGATTGCTCAGGAAGGTGCCATTCAGATCTTCCAGGAGTACAATACAGGTATGGAAGAAATCATTGTCGGTGTTGTTGGTGTTCTTCAGTTTGACGTTCTTCGTTTCCGTCTTGAAAATGAATACGGCGTTGAAATCCGCATGGATCCTATGCCTCATGAATACATTCGTTGGGTAACAAGTCCGGATACCGATGTTGCTCGTATCAACGGTACATCCGATATGAAACGTATCAAAGACCTTAAAGGCAATCCTTTGTTACTCTTCATCCATGAATGGGCTGTAAACACAGTTCTTGACAAAAATAAGGGACTTGAATTGTCCGAATTCGGTCGCTGGTAAATATAATAAAAGAAGTGCATTTTATGTGAATATCCATGAAACAACTCCACAAATTGCACTTCTTTTTTATTGATGAGAGAAATCTTAATCCAACATTTCATGTTCGCCCATGAACCATTTCACAAGGGCAAAAGATTCCACACAAACAACGATGAACACAAAAATCATTCGCTCCTTAAAGTTTTATCTATAGATATATAATAAAAAAGAGGTGTTCTATAAAAATACCACCTCTTTTTAAATTTGCATAAATTCTTCTAAAAATTTAAACATCGAATTTATGCCGAATGACTATTCTTTTCCTTTTTTTCGTCTACGAACCGCTTCAGTCAACAAGTATTCAATCTGACCGTTAATCGAACGAAAATCCTCATCCGCCCATTGGGAAATGTCTTCCCATAATCCCTGTGGCAGACGAAGCAATACCTGCTTTCTTGCATTCTCCTTGGCTTTCAACAGCTTTTCCCGTTCTTTGATCTCTTTTTCAAGGGAATTCAGTTTTTCAAGACGTGCGCGAAGCTTTTCTTCTTTTTCCTCTATCAATTTCATATTTTCCGACATAGCTCCGCCTCCTCCCCTTTTTTATCAGTTTAATATATACTTCCGCTGTTGACAATAGGCTGTGTATCTTTACCCGAACAAAGAACAACTAAAAGATTGCTGACCATAGCTGCCTTACGTTCTTCATCAAGCATAACAATTTCTTCATCCCCCAGCTTATCAATGGCCATTTTTACCATGCCCACAGCTCCATCAACAATTCTCTGTCGTGCTGCAATAATGGCTGTTGCCTGCTGACGCTGAAGCATAGTCGCAGCGATTTCTTCTGAATATGCCAGATTCGTAATCTTCACATCCTCAATCTTAATACCGGCAACATTCACTTTTTTCTGAAGTGCTGTTTCCATCTTATCTGCGATTTCTTCCACGCTGCTTCGCAATGTCTTTTCATTTTCATTTTCGTCCACCACATCATATGGATAAAGACGTGCCACATTTCGGACGGTAGAATCTGTCTGAATTGAAATGAATTCTGCATAATCTTCCACGTTAAATACGGCTTTTGTCGGATCTTCTACACGCCAGATCACATTGGTTCCAATAATAATTGGATTACCCATACCATCATTAACTTTCTGCTTTTCATTCTTCAACGTATTGCTTTTTAAAGATACACGTTTGCGAGTCACTACACTTTCATAGGCAATGTCCTGTCCTGTTTTATCTTTTGCCGCCTTCATTGCTGCACTCTTATGTTTTTCGTAAACGGGACTATTGGACTCAGCAAATGGGTTAACAAAATAAAACCCTGAGTCACGAATGGTTCCATAATAAGAGCCAAAAAGAGTCAATACAAGGGCTTCATTTGGACGTACGGTTTTTAGTCCCGCAAAACCAATACATACGGTCACAATTCCAATGATCGCTCCGATAATCGCAAATGCACCACCAAGTCCAGAAATTTCACCCGCCGCTAGAAAAACACCAAACGCAAACAGGCCAATAAATGCCACGAGTCCAATCAGTTCCAGAATCAACATTACTGCACCATTCTGAGGTTTCAAAAGTTTTTCTTCAATACACTTCATATCCATATTCTGATTTTCCGTCTTCATAATTTATTACCTCCTTATTATTTTTCACTATAACGATATCGTTTTGATATCATTATAGTATCTCAACATCTATGTTTTGTCAATCAATTTCTTACTATTTAAATCTGTTATTATAAAAAATCCACATGGCTGCTACTCACAAAACCATGTGGATGAATGAAATGTATATTCGATTTTTCTAATCTTCAAATTTCCCTAAGAATTCTTTCATTCGCTGATTATCCGAATTGAAAACTTTATCCGGTGCTCCTTCTTCAACGATAACACCTTTATCCATGAAAATAACATGATCAGACACATTTTTCGCAAAATTCATCTCATGAGTTACAATGACCATAGTCATTTTCTCTGTAGCGAGATTTTTGATGATTTTCAGAATTTCTCCGGTAAGTTCCGGATCCAATGCGGATGTAGGCTCATCAAAGAATAAAATCTTTGGTTTCATTGCCAGTGCTCTGGCAATAGACACACGCTGCTGCTGACCACCAGATAATTGATGTGGATAAGCATGCGCTTTATCCTCAAGCCCCATTTTACGAAGCAGCTCTTTCGCCTCCTCAAAAACCTCTTCTTTGTTACGGTGCTGTACACGAAGAGGTGCATCTGTAATATTTTTAATCACAGAATAATGTGGAAACAGATTAAAATTCTGAAAAACCAGACCATAATAGCCATGAATACGTTTTAAATCTGCTGTTTTTGCATAAGATGCCTTTCCATTTTCACTCTTTGCCGCAGCCTCTCCAAGATAAATAATCTCTCCATCATCAATGGTTTCAAGCATGGTCGCACATCGAAGCAATGTGGATTTCCCCGAACCGGATGGTCCGATAATACTCAATACTTCTCCCTCGTTGACTGTCAGGGAAATGTCTTTTAAAACTTCAAGATTCCCGAAACTTTTCTTTATATGATTCATTTCAAGCAAATTCATGTCATTTCCCTCCTAACGATAGTAGCTCAATTTCTTTTCAAGATAATCAAAGGTTAACGCAACAACTAAATTGAAAATATAATAGAATACGCCGGCAACCGCCAGTGGAATCATGGATGATTCAGAGGCAACAAGCTGTTTTGCCAATGTGAACATTTCAGCAACAGCTAATGTAAATGCCAACGATGTATCTTTCACCAGTGTGATCGTTTCATTTGCCACCGGTGGAACAATACGTTTAACGACCTGAGGCATAATAATATAAATAAATGTCTGCGTCTTACTGTATCCCAATAATTTTGCCGCTTCATACTGACCATCGGGAATAGCCGAAATACCGGCACGATATATTTCTGCAAAATAAGCCGCATAATTAATAGCGAAACCAATAAGCACCGCTTTCAAACGATAATCTCTCGACAATTCCATACCAAAGATGAAATACGGTCCAAAATACACCACCAAAAGCTGAAGCATCAGCGGTGTTCCACGCATAATTGAAATATAGATTTTTGCCAAAAGTGCCAGTACTTTTACCTTTGACATACGCACAAGGGCCAACCCCAAACCCAAAATCAATGATGTAAATAAAGTCACAAAGAAAATCTGCATGGTGATGACCATACCATCAGCTAATTGACTTACAATCTCCATGATTGTCATATGATGTCCCCCTAACAAGCAAATTAAGGGAG
The DNA here is from genome assembly GCA_017391465.1 of Lachnospiraceae bacterium. The sequence goes on from JAFOYH010000060.1 coordinate 62,981, forward strand.
CGACTAAGAATCGCTCCCTGATGCTTTATTCGATTTATTTGCCAATACAAATATTATCTTTATTGATAGAATATTTTTCTGCAATCTGATCTACGAAACCATCAGCTTCCATTTCAAGTAATGTTGTCCATACCTGATCACGAAGAGCTTCGTTTCCAAGTTTGAAACCAATACCATACTGTTCCATAGAAATAACATCATCTAAGATTACGATATTGTCGTTCTTTGCCTGTTTTGCAACTGCAACACCTTCATCCATTGCTATAGCATCTGCAGAACCAGCTTCAAGTTCCAATAATGCAGATTCATAATCTTTTACTTCAATAAGTTCACCAAATGTTGCTGTAAGTTCTGCGTTTGCTTCGTCATTCAATGCAGCCAGTGCAGATGAGTCTGCCTGAACAAGCACAACTTTACCTGCAAGATCCGTTGCGGATGCAACACCGCCATCTTTCTTAACCGCAAATACCTGTGTATTATTTACATATGGTTCAGACCATGTGTAAGCATCCTCACGACCGTTGATTGTAAATCCGTTCCAGATACAATCAATAGCGCCTGAATTCAATTCCATATCTTTTGCATCCCAATCAATTGGTGTTTTTACCAGTTCCCAACCATTACGATTACATACTTCCTGTGCAAGATCCAGGTCAAAACCAACATATTCGCCATCTTCCTGATAGCCATATGGTGGAAAGCTCGCATCAAAACCAACTGTAAATGTTGTTCTTGCTTCTGCAGCTTCTGTCGCTGTTTCTGTCTTTGTCTCTTTAGCATCACCACCACAACCTGTAAGTACACATCCCATGGTCATCACTGCCGCCAATACTAAAGCTAAATTCTTTTTCATATCTATTCCTCCCGATTAACACTATGCTAATTTAATATTTGCTTAACGCTTTATCATAGTAGCATACAAATGTATTCATGTCAACACATTTCACTTTATTCCTCTAAAGAAAAAAAGTGAATCGGATCATTTTTCCTTTGTTGAGAAATTTTGCAAAATTTTTTATTAAACAAAAAAAGATGCTGGTCTTTAACCAACATCTTTTCGATAAATATCTAATTAAACAATTCACTGAAATCACAAACGAATCGTTACAAAAATATCATAAATCGCTTTGATAGCTGTTTCGAAATCCTTATCCTGAATACCGATAATAATATTCAGCTCACTGGATCCCTGATCAATCATCTTAACATTGACATTTGCATGCGCAAGCGCAGAGAAAATTCTGCCCGCTGTACCACGGGTTGCTCGCATACCACGACCTACAACAGCGATCAATGATAAGTCGCTTTCCATTTCGATAGCATCCGGACGAACCGCACGATGAAGATTCGCAAGAACCGCCTGTTCTTTGTGCTGAAATTCATCCTGATGAACAAGCACTGTTAATGTATCAATACCAGATGGCATATGTTCAAACGAAATACCTTCTTTTTCAAAGGATTCCAAAACTTTTCGACCAAAACCGATCTGGCTGTTCATCATATCCTTTTCTACAGTAATGGATACAAAGCCTTTTTTGCCGGCAATACCGGTAATCGTATATTCCGGTTTTGTACATGTACTCTCAACAATTAATGTACCTTTGTCTTCCGGTCTGTTCGTATTACGGATATTGATCGGAATACCTTCTGTACGAACAGGGAAAATGGCATCTTCGTGAAGTACACTTGCTCCCATGTAGGAAAGCTCACGTAATTCTTTATATGTAACAACATCAATTGGCTTTGGATTCTCAATGACACGTGGATCTGCAACCAAAACACCGGATACATCTGTCCAGTTTTCATAAATATCTGCAAGAATTGCTTTTGCAATAATGGAACCGGTCACATCGGAACCTCCACGCGAAAATGTCTTCACACGTCCATCTGCACCACATCCGTAAAATCCAGGAATGACTGCATTTTCTGTGTCAGCAAGTTTTTTCCCAAGTCCTGAATATGTCTTATCCTGATCCAGACGATCATTTTCATCAAAGAAAATATAATTCACAGGGTCGATAAACTCAAATCCAAGATAATTGGCCATGATAATACCATTCAGATATTCACCACGGGAAGCCGCGTAATCTTTTCCTGCTTTACTGTGAAACTGTGTTTCTATTGTCTTAAATTCTTCATCTAAAGACAGCTCCAAAGAAAGACCCTGAATAATCTCATCGTATCGAGCTTTAATCCGGGAAAGAAGTTCACTAAAATCCTCTTCTGCTTCAGCCTTTGCATAACTTTCGTATAACATATCTGTAACTTTTGTATCTTTAGGAAAACGCTTTCCCGGTGCAGAAGGTACAACAAATCTGCGGTCAGAATCACTTCGAATAATATTGCCTACTTTCATAAACTGTTCAGCACTTGCCAGAGAACTGCCGCCGAACTTTACAACTTTCTTCATCAGAATAGCCTCCAAAATAATATACTTCTATTTTGAAATTATATAACAGAATCCCCATTTGTCAACTTTTTCTTAGTAAAACTTTAGGTAGCCATATGCTTTGAAATGGTATATAATACCTTTAGATTTTTATCTGACCGGATGTATTCCGGTACATTTTCAGGAGGTGTTTGGCTTGAAAAAACGCATGCTTTTTGTCGTTAATCCAAGTTCCGGAACATTAAAAATTAAAGACAGTTTACTGGAAGTCTGTCAGATTTTCTGCAATAACGGCTTTGAGATAAATCTTAATGTAACTAAATATATTTCTGATGCGGTCAAAGAAGCACTCGATAAAAACGAGCCTTATGACCTTATCGTTGTCTGCGGCGGTGACGGCACATTTAATGGTGCTGTATCTACGATCATTAAATATGATGAATATCCTCCAATCGGATATATTCCATCCGGAAGTACGAACGATTTTGCTCGAACCGTTGGATTGAGCGGTTCTCCTACAGACATCGCACGCCAGATTATGGCTGGCTTTCCGCGTACATTGGATCTTGGTTCCTTTAACAATGCCTATTTTTCATACGTGGCGTCTTTTGGTGCTTTTACAGAAGCATCTTATAACACCCCTCAGGATTTAAAGAACAAGCTCGGACATCTTGCTTATGTTCTTGAAGGCGTTAAAGACCTTTCCACCCTTGAGCCATGTCATATGCGTATTTCCTATCAAGACAATGAACTTGAAGGCAATTATATTTGGGGAGCTATATGCAACTCTTCCTCCATTGGAGGTTTGATTCGTTTAAATCAGGATCTTATTGATTTAAATGACGGTATTTTTGAAGTGATGCTGATCAAAGCACCTCGAACCATCATTGATCTGGCCAAGATCATCACCTCCATCACGACACAGGTCTATGATCCAGACGTGGTTCAGTTTTTCCAGACAGACGAACTTACCATTTATCCGGAAACCGAAATTCCTTGGACATTAGATGGCGAATATGCACCGGGAAGCAAAGAAATTCATGTTAAAAATATTCACGATGCTTTCCAGTTAATTCTTTAAGAATTCAGGCTGAACGGTTTAAAACCGATTCAGCCTTTTTTAATTACACACCTTTATTTCATATTTTCATACATTATAAGTAAATATAATTCTCATGAAAGGCGTTTTTATGAGTTATCGTCAAAACATGCCATCCCGCTGTTCGATGCCATCCGGTCAGACAGTTTCGTGTCCATCCTGTGCTCGCCCGATGGCTGATCCACCCCAAAGACCTTCGGAATGTCCTTGTGAACAAAACTGGCCTATAGCCATGGCATACGTTCCTGTTCAGACTTTCCAATCCACGTATGACTTAAATCGCGCATTGGAAGTTGGAACCATTTTCCCTGAACTTCACAAACCATTCTGCGGAAAGAGGTGTATGCGATGAATAATCTTTGTCAGCTTTCCCAGTCTCAACTTATGGATGTCATCAACAAAACAAGTTTTGCTGTCAATGATATTCAGCTTTTTCTTGATTCTCATCATGATTGTGCCGAAGCTTTGGCTTACTTTCATGAACACAATCAGCTTCGAAATGCTGCCCTCAAAGAATACAGCCGCCGTTTTGGACCATTAACAATCGAGACTGCCTGTGAAGGCTCTCGTAATCACTGGGAATGGATTCATGGAAAATGGCCTTGGGAAGGGGGACGATGCTAAATGTGGAATTATGAAAAGCGTCTGCAATATCCGGTAAATATCAGCCAGCCAAATGCTCAGATCGCCCAGATCATCATGAGCCAGTACGGAGGACCCGATGGTGAAATGGGGGCTTCGATGCGTTATCTGTCTCAGCGTTATGCTATGCCAAACCGTCAGGCCATGGGGATGCTGACTGATATCGGTACGGAAGAATTAGCTCACCTTGAAATCGTTGCGACCATCGTTACTCAACTCACGCGCGATCTTTCTCTGGAAGAGCTCCAAAAATATGGTTTCGACAAGTATTATGTAGACCACACCGTAGGCATATGGCCTCAGGCTGCCGGTGGTGTTCCTTTTAATGCCTGTGAATTCCAGTCGAAAGGCGATCCAATCACGGATTTATTTGAAGATATGGCCGCCGAACAAAAAGCACGAACCACCTATGATAATATTCTTCGCCTTGTCAAAGACCCGGAAGTTGCAGATCCAATTCGTTTCCTGCGCGCCCGGGAGGTTGTTCACTTCCAACGATTTGGCGAAACTTTACGCAAAGTTCAGGAAGATTTGGATTCAAAAAATTTCTATGCTTTCAACCCTTCTTTTGATGCGCCAACCACCTGCTCACCTTGTTCGAAATAATATAAAACGACGCCAGACCTCTACTTTGTAGAGGCTGGCGTTACTTTGGTTTATTCCTGCTCAAAAATATTTTTGATAATCATTCCTATTTTCTTTCTAAAAGTGGCATATGCAACTGTTTTAATCGTAAAATCATGTATAATAAAGCCATAAAGAAAAACAATAACTCAAAAGAATAGATACAAAACCTAAGGAGGACTTAATTATGAAATTTTATGTATGTGAACATTGTGGAAATATTATTCAGTTTGTAAAAGAAAGTGGCGTTCCAGTGATGTGCTGCGGACAGAAAATGAAAGAACTCGTTCCTGGAGTGAGTGATGGTGCTCTTGAGAAACATGTACCTGCAGTTAAGGTTGAAGGTAATAAAGTGATCGTTGAAGTTGGCAGTGTTGAACATCCAATGCTCGATGTACACTACATCGAATGGATCATTCTTGAATCCGAAAAAGGCTTCCAGAAAGTAGACCTTAAACCGGATCAGGCTCCAAGAGCAGAATTCTTATTAGCAGACGGTGATAAACCAGTCGCAGCTTACGAATACTGCAATCTTCATGGTCTTTGGAAAGCAGATATCTAATAAGTGTATATGATATTAAGAACTAAGCCCTCTGCAAAGATAAGATTGCGGAGGGCTTTCATATATGTTTGCCATATTTTGTATTTAGTTTTATTGAAATACATTATACATATATATGTACTAGTAATTTTTTTATGTTAATTATATAATAAATCACAAAATACAAACAAAGAAAGAAGAATTTCTATGGGAAACAGAATTGACAAACCAAAACAGACTGCTCAACAACTGATTACCAAAATGAAAGATGAAAAAGGCATTAGCTTTAAATATATCTCAGAAGTAGACGCAGAAAATTACTTAGCAAATGTTAATAATTATCTGCGAATCGCTGCCTATCGTAAAAATTACCAAAAACACCAAAAGGGTATCAATACTGGCAAATATATTGATTTAGATTTCTCTTATTTAAAAGAATTATCTACTATCGATATGCATTTTCGGTTTGTAGTTTCTAAAATGTGTCTGGATATCGAGCATGATTTAAAAGTTAAATTATTAAAAGATATCGAAAGTGATCCGTCTACAGATGGCTATGATATTGTAAAAAACTTTTTAGATCAAAATGCCTATATTATTGGTAAACTCGAAGCTACCAGTGCTTCTCCATTTACAAGTGATTTAATCCACAAATATTTTACAATCAATTGTATATTCAATCATGTAAAACATAAAAAAGAAAATAAGATTACAGCTTATGATGACTGTCCGGCATGGGTTCTTTTAGAAATACTTACATTTGGAGATTTTATTAGATTTTATGAATTTTATTATTCTTCCAGAAAATTTCCTAAATTATCAACACCTGTCATAAACCTAGTCAAAAGTCTTCGAAATGGAGCCGCACACAACAACTGTATTTTAGCAGACCTAGAACATGGCACATCCAATGCACCATCCGAAATAAGCCAGGAAATTGCCAAAATCAAATCGATTAACAAAAATCAACGTAAAAAGAAACTGTCCTGTAGACCTATGTTGGAGTTTACATGTTTACTTTATGTATATAAACTGGTTGTTTCGGATAAGGTAAAATACCATAGAATAAAAGAACTTAAGGATTTATTTTTCACACGAATACCAGAAAAGAAAGGCTTCTTTAAAAATAATGAATTGATTACAAGTAATTACCATTTTGCATGTAAAGTGATTTCAGCATTTTTTAGTTGACATAAATTGCTTATTTTTGTCAAGATGAATTTTTACTGAAATGTTGACAAATCAATATAATACACATATAATAAGTGCAGAATCATAAAAACAATTGTGTTTTTGTAAGAACGGCGTTACGACGGCGTTCTATTTTTTTGCCAAATTTTAAAATACTTTAAGTTTTTCACGCAACTTTTTATAGGGTATAATTATACCCTATGTCGTCTGAAGTCCTATTTTACTTCTGAATTCTTTCGCACATTCCTCAAGGGGTTTATGTTTAAATATTTAATTGTTCTGGATGCTCTACACCATAAACATTTTCAAATATTCTTCCACATTCAAATATTGTACATCATCAACCATCTGGGTCTCGCCACGGTACAGTACATACTTTCCAGTAATCGTACCATAACGGAATTCGGTATCCATACATTTCTTCTCATCAAGCAAGTATCTTGTCTGCTGTTGGACAATTTCTTTGCTATATTTTATTTCATATATTTCACAAGAAGCTGTTTCCGGATTGAAGATAACCATATCGAATTCCCCTACGTCAAAAAGCAATTTGAACACTTCACACGCTGGTCTTGCCATTTTGGTTTCGAGAAGTACAATATCCTCCAACATACGTCCTCGCACATCGCTGAGAATTCTTTGTGTAACTGCATTTCGCTCTGCCAATGGAAGAGTACGGAATACATCATCATTCATTAAAGATTTAATGAGAGATTCTGCTTGGGAATAACGCATACCAGGTTGAGAAACAGCAGTATGTTTTTCTTTTTTGTTCAAATTTGACATATAGACTACATCCAAATCAATTGTCAAATCCAACAGATCTAAATACTCTTTGATTTCATACCGATGAGCATCCGTCAATTCTACTTGCAACTCTGGTTTATTCTTAATATTTAAAAGTTCCATGAGTTGTTCTGTAATTTGTTCCGCATCAACTCTATAGAGAATATCATTTGGCTCTTCTCGATCTCGGAGAAGATTCTTGGCTGATAAAGACAAATCTGATGAACGGAAATCTTTTGTCAGAACTTCTATTATGAAACGATGATTCATATCTTCCACAATTCTGTTAATTGCATTGGTCAGCTCCCGTGCCTCATATAATTCAGCCAAATAACGAAAATGACCTTCATACTGATAGTTTTTTAAGGAATGCTGAATGTTGTGTGCAATAGCACTGTCAACATATTCCGCAGTACTTTCTTTCGTTGCGAAAGTCATTCCCAATTTATTGTAATCAACTCCACCGAGACTCATTGTACCGCCATAACGGATATATTCATCTATCCCTTTTAAACCCAAAACTCCTTCAAATTCTCTGTACGGTACAAAGGTCGTATGAAGCATATAGCATCTATCATATAATTCTCTGTCTTCTGAAAATACAAATCCAAGAGAATCTGTGCCGGAAAGGACAATTTTAATTCCTCTCGTTGCATATACATCGGAAAACAATGCGGCCCCTTCAATAAAGTCATCCATCAATGTCACTTCATCAATGAATAAATAGCGATATCCTAAATCTGATAATCGTTTTAAATCGAGATTCATTCGTGCAAGATTCAATGTACTATTCACTTGCATGAAAGCAGTTTTCTCAAGCATGTCTTCAGGCATTTCAGCTATCAACTGACGAATCAAAGTAGTCTTACCAGTTCGACGCAGACCATACAAAATGAATACTCTATCAGTACTGTTTCCATAAACATAATCATGAATTTTGGAAAAACATTCTCTTTTCTGCCACTGAGCAGTCGGTTCTGCAAATTCTTTTAATTCCTTACCTCGTAATACATATGAAAAGAATTCAACTTCCTCCTTCGATTCATATGGTTTTTCTCCTGCAGCTTTGATTTTTTTCTCTAAATCTTTACGAGTAGATATTTTAAATGATAGTTCTTCTAATTCGTCTGGCTTCACAACTCGGTTTCGTTGTTTCCTTGTTTCTTTATCCGTCCATTGGTAGTATGGATAACGTTTTCCATTGATTGTTTTATAAGTAATATTTCCTGGTGGTAATTGAGATATATATTCTTTAAAATATTCAATTTTTGTCTTATCCATAGATACACCTCCTGTCTACTTTTAATTTTAACTTATTAACTTTTTCTGTAAAGTTAATAAGTTAAAATTAAGTTAAAAGATATCGACAAAAAGAGTCATTTTATAATTCTGGGTTTTCTAACAAATCCTCAATCGTACACCCAAGCACTCTTGAAAGTTTATAAATTGTTCCCACTTGTGCTTTATCAATATCATTTACCTTTTGCTCGTACATCTGTATCGAACGAAGTTTCACTCCGGAAAGCTTTGCAAGTTCTGTTTGTGAGATTCCACGATTCTCACGTATTGTCTTCAAACGAGTTTCCTGTTCAATTGCGTTATACTTCTTAGTCATATCTTCAACGAAATGTTCAATATCCATTTCGTGATATACACTGTACATAGAGATGATTTCTGTAAGCGAAATTCTTGAAAAAATATCTTTAAAACGTTTGCATGTTATCCATTGATATTCGGCTAATGCCCATCCAGCCCAAAATATATTAGATCTATCTCCAGAAATAAATTCTACTGGAAATGTACGATTTGGATAAGCATATGAAATTACTTTTCTCGCCAATTCTATTCCTGACATGCCTGAAACAATAGCGGGATTTCCTCTCTCAAATTTATCCGCATATCCTGACTGCACAAAAAGTTTAGAAACTAATTCCACATCCATTCCACATATTCTTATTGCATAATCAAACATTTCCGCCAAATTTTGCTTAGCATCAAATAGATAAAATTCGCTGTATGCGTGAATCATCATTTTTCATCTCCTCTCTGAGAATATCCAAAACGAAGATATCATCTTTATAAGAACGACCTTTACGAATTTCATTTCGATAGGTTTCTCTTGCACCGGAATCTCTGCTGATAAATTTAGGATAATAGATTGTTTTATCAGCAAGCTCCACTTCCTCAAATTTCAGATTATCAAAAGCCTTTTCGGAAATTAATACTGTCTGTTCACCTAACTTACCAAGTCTAAGAGCTTGATTTAACGTACGCAGAGGTAATCCATTTTGAACAAATGATTCTGCAAAAGAGAAGTAAGAATCATCTGCTCGGTATCCGATAACAACATCATAATCTGATAAATCAATCGAAAAGTTTTCGATAATGTACTCCCTGGCATCGATCGCAATTTCATTGGAAAGACGAAATGTTCTGTTTTTTAATAATAATGCCATCCAATGCAAAATATTATAATTACCATCTAACAAATTCAAAACTTTTAACAAATCCTGTTCGAGAGAGTATTTATTTACAAATCCATCTGTATTTTGTTTACATGCCCATTCCATAGCCATCGGCAATTCTCTGGTACAATAAAATCCTCGTCCATAATCATTATTGATTTTACCAAGATGGAAATCCGGTTTCTCAATCACATGATCAGAACCATGTAATAATTCAATTTTACTCATGTCGCACCTCCAAACTATCATTGTGATGATATATTTTTATTGTATCATTCCAATGATATCTTTTCAAGATTTCCAACTATAATTCTTTATTCAAATATAATATTCATAATTCTTAATTCAACAAGATACTTTTCTCCATCTGAATATCCATTACTTTCTCCGCCATTACTTCGCACCTCCATTTCCAAAGATACGATGATCTGGAATTGCCACACAGACATCAGATATCTAATAAGTGTATATGATATTAAGAACTAAGCCCTCTGCACCGTGCAGAGGGCTTTTTTATATCTAACTTTTAAATTAACTTTATCTCTCATCAGCTATCAGTAACGCTCTGCATGGCGAACCATCCGAACCGGATAGATTCAGAGGCGCAGCATTCAAAAAATAAACCCCTTCTGAAACCTCTGACAAGCGAATTCCTTCAAGCAAAATAACATTGGCATTCAAAAGTAAAAGATGTACCTCCATCGGCGCATCTTCCGGCCCAAAAGTCTGAGATTCATTTCCCAGAAGCAAAATTTCTGCAGAGGCAAATACTTTCGCTGCTTCCGAAGAAACTTCTGCATCTCCCTTAATCAAAATTCTTTTTGCCGCTTCCATATTCTGTTCTTTTGCTTTTTCAATTATTTTTACAGCATCGTCGCCAGAAACAATTCCCTGATATTCCGCCACATAAGCCATTCCCACAAACGCCTCTAAGCTTATAGCATCCACCGTTTTTCCACCTTTAAGAAAATGATATGGCGCATCAATATGTGTGCCGTTGTGAGCACACATGCTAAATGCCGTCAGATTATACAGGTCTCCTTTTTCCATGAAATTAAGTATCTTTTTTTTCGGTGCCGGATCACCAGGATATACCTGACAACTGAAAACTTCCTGAGAAATATCGAAGATTTTCATTGCTTATTCTCCTCTGCAAATTCAAGTCTATCTACGCCTGCATAAAACGGGCATCTTTCTTTAATACATTGCTCATTCTGTTCATTAAAATAACATACAATGTCACTGCTTTCCAATTTTACCTCGTAATTTTCATTGATATGTTCGATAACTTTCTGGAAACTTATAAAAGCATCTCTTTTACAACATCGCGGCCCGCCTACCTGGGCTAAGCCTGCCAATGCGTTTGATGTAAACGTCATATGTTTACCCCATGAATTGTCTATACTCAATGGCCCCGTTTTATCAATAATAGAAAGTGCTGCGCCCATAGAACTAACAGCTCCACAAACACCCCACATGCCACATGTGGCTCCCGGCATTTGCAACCCTCTCCGCATGAGTTCATATAAACTATCTTTTAAGTTGATATCTCCACCGGCATTAAAATACGCAGTTAATAATGCTGCACCGTCCAAAACATGATGCTCTGGACCATGCATTCTGACATAGTCCTGATTTGCTATGTTATAAAATATCTCTATTGGATTCTTACTTTTATCTTGCAAACACGTTTCTACAATTTTCTTTGCTCTTTCTTCCATAAGATTCTTCCACCTTTGCCACCACCATTTTACCTTATCAATTCTATTTTAATATAGCAACTTTCAAATTACCATAAAATCTGTTTTACACATCCAAAAATATTTCCAAAAATTAATAAATATACCAATAAATAAAAGACCCTCTGTGCTACAGAGAGCCTTTTTGTGATTATCGAATAAAATGTGTCCATGCACGTTCTTCTGTTTCCGGAAGCCCAAACTGCTCTTTGCCAAGGGCAATACTCTTCATCAAAAATGTCATATTTCTTGCGAGCACACGCATGGTCTGTTTACCTTCCTCATCCATACTTGCCTGTCCCGGTTCACGACCATGAATCGAATTCCAATACTGACTGGATGCAACCGGCATACCTGAAATAGTAAAGTATTTATTCAACTCATCAAATGTTGCCGAACATCCGCCACGTCTTGCACATACAACACTTGCTCCAACCTTCATTGTTTTGCTGAATTTTGAACTGTAGAAAAGTCGATCAAGAACCGCAATCAATGTGGCATTGGCAGATGCATAATAAACCGGGCTGGCAACAACAAGACCATCCGCTTCTTCAAATTTTGGTGCCAGTTCATTCACCACATCGTCGAATACGCACTTACCAAGCTCTGTGCAACGTACACAGGCAATGCAGCCGCGTACTGCCTGATTGCCTACCTGTACAATTTCTACATCCACACCTTCTGCCTCAAATACTTTTTTCATTTCGTCTAATGCAAGCGATGTATTGCCATTTATTCTTGGACTTCCATTCAACATTAATACTTTCATCTTATATTTTTCTCCTTCAATTCATAATAAAATGTCTATAAATAAGACTAAGTGAAATTAAAAATTTTTTCAATAGCTTTTTACTAAAAAAGTCTCAGGAATAAAATCCCGAGACTTTTTTATTCTGCATTTTAATCATCTTCACACTCCAATAATGAATATATCTGGAATATGCATGACATGCCTCTGTTTTAAGTTTTCTGAATGAAAGATTTGCAAAAAGATTTGCAAATTTACAAAACGGTGCAAGCGAAAAAACAAATGCCAATGATCCACAAAACACCAACAAACCGATGGCTTCCGGCATGGTATTTACGGCTTCTAAAATCGTTGTCTTATGTTCCAAAAACTTAAACAATAAACCATGGAACAAATAAATCGAAATGGTTGCACTGCCAAATTTTGAAAAAATCACTTCTTTTTCGATCATTAACACGGCAAATGCATATGTAAAGAAGAATCCAATGGCATAACAAACCATACGGACCATAATTCCTTCCAGATGATCCTGTCCAAGACTTTCATAACTTTCTTTTCCATAAAAATAACTCAAACGGAAGTCAAACAACTGAACAAGTGGTTTCACTGCCACAAAAAAAGTTCCGACACCAAGGGCACAAAAAATGCGATTTTTACAGGTGCGAAGTCTCTCAAGTTTTCCTCGTTCAAGAAGCATTCCCGCCAGAAAGAATGGATAAAACACAACAATTCTTGAAATGGATAAATATGTTCCTGTGATTGGAAGGCAACCAATGCCCAAACCCAATATGACAGATATCAGGAAATAATGTGGTATCTTGCGAAAATATGGTGTAATAACCTTCCACACAAACAAAGCCAGAAGATACCATAAAGAGAACTTTGGATATTCCAGAGTCCAATCAACATTTATGCCAATTGCACAGGTATAATACACATAATAAATACACTGGAATACCAAATATGGAATCAGCACTTTCTGTACGGCTTTTTTCCATGGTGTATCTTTCTTCGAAAAATATCCTGATACAAAAATAAATGCCGGCATATGGAATGCATATATAAAATATTTTAATATATATAATATTAAATTATTCTTATAACACGGCTGAATAAAATGCCCTATAATCACCATGATAATTAAAAATGCTTTATAATTATCAAAAAGATAATCTCTCTCTTTTATCGTTTGCAATATCCAACGTCTCCTTATCTGATTTTTACAAAACTGAGAGACATATTAACACAGTTCGACAAAAAAAGTCAATTCCCTATATTCTGCCATATCCGAATTTTATATTATTTTCGCCCCGATTATAACATAAAATCTTAATTTTTTTGATTTACACATTGTTTCTTTAATTCTTTTGTAGTAAAATTGCTAAGTTGTCATTATAAACTTTATACTATATAGGATACATAAACATGAGCAAAAGAAAAAAATTAGAAATTATCGGCGTATTATCGCTGTCTTTCATTCTAACATCTGCATTGGCCGTCTCCGGAAGTATTCCGGCAATGATCGAAGAATTTTCAAATTATTCCCGTGGCAATGTGGAACTGCTTTTATCTGTGACCGCATTTACCATGATGTTAATGATCGTCTTGTCACCGCTGATCGCCAAATATATTCCTGAACGCACGGTTGTATCTGTCGGACTTCTGATTTATGCCGTCACAGGTATCATCCCCGTATTTATTCAGTCCTATCCTGTAATCTTTGCATCACGTATTGTCTTTGGCTTAGGTACAGGTTTAGTCAATGCGAAAGCGATCACTATGGTCGGGGAACGTTTTACAGGGGATCTTCAGCAAAAACTTCAGGGAATCCGCTGTTCTATGGAAACGCTTGGGCAGACCATTCTCACACTGACTGCTGGAAAACTTCTTGTCTTTGGCTGGAACTATTCTTTCCTGGTCTATGCTGTTGCATTCCTGATTTTAATTATATTCCTGATGTTTGTTCCTGAGAAAGAGAACTCTTTCGCAGCAAACACCTCAGAACCTGCCTCAAAAGGCAAGCTGACTTCCAGAGAACTTCCTTTTATTGTCGGCAATGCCTTGCTTGGCTTTTTAATGGTCTCTACCAACGTTTCTTTATCTCTTCGCATTTCAAGTTATATGCTTGAAACAGGTATTGGAACTGCTGCCGACGGTGCCATGATCATGAGTATCTCCACCTTTGCAGGTTTTCTTGCAGGCATCATTTTCGGCTCTATGTCTGAAAAACTGGGAAAACATCTGCTTACAGTTTCTCTGGCGACAGGTCTGACCGGACTGTTCGTTATTATAATCGCCAACAACTTTGTATTGGTCGCTGCAGGTGCCTCATTAGTCGGATTCTGTGTCACATGCTGTACCTCCAAAGTATTTGGCAATCTTCCGGAACATTTGCCTTCAAACACACTGGCAACTGCAAATGCCTGTGTATTGGTCGGATGCAATATGGGTTCTTTTACCGCACCATTTTTACTCCGCATTGTCGATCAGATAAATCCTGCCATAAATGCTTCTTTTTGGGCATACGGA